>JAQTQJ010000005.1 GCA_028712255.1 Candidatus Omnitrophota bacterium | reverse complement strand
TTGGCATCTCTGGCGCGTTCAAGCAGTTCCATATCGGCTGCCGTCGCCTCTTTGATATAATCCAACCCGCTAACCAATTTCTCGCCTTTTTCAGAATTAATATGAATGATAAATTTTTCGCCCAAATCCACCAGCATCAGGTCATACCCCCCGCGAGGGACATGGTTACCCATAGAAGTACAGTTTGCGTATTTATCGCAGTATTTCAAACATTCTATGCCGATAATCGACATCCTGTCTTTGCGGTTAAGATAATTGGGATCCTCCGGGGCATCTCTAAAAACCACATCCATGCATTGAATACCGGCGATATCGCAAGTATGCACCCCGAAAAGAATGAAATCCTCGAATTTATCAATTGCCTTAGAGGTTTTAAACGGTTGGACGCTGAATTTAAATAATTTTTCTTTCTGCGGAAAATAATATTTCTTAGGCGGTAGGATAGTAGGTATATACTCAAGGCAGACATCCTGGGCATCTTTTACCGGCCGGAAAACAAAAAGGTTCTCCTTTTTACGCGGGGCATAAAGCTTGGCCTTGCCCTTTAAGTGCTCTAACCAATTATTTAGGTTTATTTTTTTTAAGCTTGCGTATTTCACTTTTCTATAGCCTCCGTTTCTCCTGCAAACTCTAATCCGGTAATTTCCAGTTCCGGCCCAAAAGATATTGTATCGACGGCAACCTCCAGGCCCTCAAACCTTGTACCCAAAACTGCTTGTTGATAATGTTGGAGAAAATGCTCTTTATTCAGGCTCCCGAATTCGGAAATAGAAAGGCGCACCTTCCTGAGTTTACGGGAAGCTTGATCCTCCTGTTCCTGGAGATACTTCAGGATATTTTTTAGAAGATAGGTATCGTGCATGGATAAAACAAGTATGGATTTATTTAAGTATAACAAAAAAACTGGATAAAACAAGAATAAAAAATATAATTTTAAAAACGGTTATTTAAGCAGAATGGTAATATTGTTACGTAAAACTTCAAGATACCCGGCTTGCTTTGTTTCTATCGACCTGGCTAGGCCTGCATTATCTTTGAAAGTAATTACGCCGCACTTAAGCTTAGCAACCAGCGGGGCATGAGATGCCAGGATACCAAGATAACCCGATTCAGAAGGAGCAACCAGAGAAACTGCTTCTCCTTCATATATTATCTTATCACTGGAATAAATACCGACCTGAAAAGCTTTAAGCATATCCTTTTATTTATTATTAAGTAACTGATTATTCTTCTCTATTGCTTCTTCGATTGAACCTACCATATAAAAGGCTTGCTCGTGCAAATGGTCAAGCGAGCCGTCAATAATCATCTTAATCCCTTTAATCGTATCCTCAAGTTTTACATATTTGCCTTTAATCCCGGTAAAATTCTCCGCCACAAAAAACGGCTGGGAAAAAAACCTCTGCACCTTGCGCGCGCGCTGCACGGTTAATTTATCTTCATCCGATAGTTCATCAACGCCAAGGATGGAGATAATATCGCGCAGGTCTTTATAGCGCTGCAGGACCTTTTGCACGGCTAAAGCGGTATTGTAATGATCCTCCCCTAAAAGCCGGGGGTCCATAATTCGTGAAGTAGAATCCAACGGATCAATCGCAGGATAAATTCCTAATTCAGAAATTTGGCGCGACAAAACGATTTTTGCATCAAGATGAGAAAATACCGCAGCCGGAGCCGGATCAGTCAAATCATCCGCCGGCACATATACTGCCTGAATAGAAGTTATCGAGCCGTTACGGGTCGAAGCAATTCTCTCCTCAAGTTGAGCTACCTCTGTGGAAAGATTGGGCTGATATCCTACTGCAGAAGGCATACGGCCAAGCAATGTTGAGACTTCAGAACCTGCCTGGATATAACGATAAACATTATCGATAAATAAAAGCACGTCCTTCCTCTCCTGGTCGCGGAAATATTCTGCCATAGTCAAAGCAGATAATCCGATACGCAGGCGCGCTCCCGGCGGCTCATTCATCTGGCCAAAAACCAGAGCACTATTCTTAATTACCCCAGATGCATTTAATTCAAGCCATAATTCATTTCCTTCTCTGGTACGCTCTCCGATTCCGGCAAAAACCGACACTCCTCCATGCTCGGTAGCAATAGTCCGGATTAACTCCATAACAATAACTGTCTTGCCTACGCCTGCTCCGCCGAATAATCCGACTTTCCCCCCTTTAGGGATAGGCGCCAAAAGGTCAAGCACCTTTAGGCCTGTTTCCAAAATATTCTCAATAGGCAGCTGCTCTTGGAAATTTGGAGAATCTCTATGTATGGGACTTCTTATTTCCGGATGCTCTAACGCACCTTTACCATCGATAGGCTCACCCAAAAGATTAAATATCCTGCCTAAAGTCTGCTTACCAATTGGCACGGTAATCGGGCTGCCGGTATCAATTGCTTTCATGCCGCGCACTAAACCATCAGTCGAGCCCAAGGCAATACAACGCACAGTACTGTTTCCGATATCCTGGGCAACCTCAAGAGTAAGGTTAATTCCCTCCTCCTGGATTTTAATCGCATTCAAAAGCTGCGGCCCTTGGCCTTGCGGAAACAGGATATCCACGCTTGGCCCAATAATTTGAATAATTTTTCCTTCTGCCATAAGTACTCCGTTAATTTAATTTTTATTAATATAACAGTATGCTATTTATCCTTTCAACGCTTCAACTGATGAACTAATCTCTAAAATATCCTGAGTAATCCCTGCCTGCCTAACTTTATTTCTTAACAGTAGTAATCCTTCTAAAAGCTCTAAAGCATTATCGGTTGCAGTTTTCATGGAAATAGTCCTGGCGGCATGTTCAGAAGTAAACGCCTCTAAAAAAACCAGGCGCATTTTAACCAAAAGATACTGCGGGACCAAATCCTCAAGCAAGCTCTCCAAATCCGGTTCACTGATATATTCAATTGGTTTTTTTTCTTTTGCTTCGATAGCCAGAAGGCGCTCAATAGTTGCCTTCTGGACGATAGAATTCTCAAAATACGTATAGGCCAGATAAATCGAGTTGGCCTTGCCGCTTAAGAACAACTGAATGAATTCCGTGGCAATCTTATCGGAAGTACTCTGCGCAAATTTTGCGTTTTGCCCTAAGTATGAATTTATAATTTTTACCGGTTTATTCCTAAAATAACTTAACCCCTTCTGGCCCAACAGAATTAGCTTCACCTTATCTAAACCATGTTTACTCAGAAATTCTTCGACAACACGAAAAATATTCTGATTATATGCTCCGCATAAACCGCTATCGGAAGTTATCACGCAAAGCACAATATCCCCTTCCAGAGAGCTTTGATTAAAATATCGCAGTAAAGACCCCTGCGATAAAACAGCCAGGTTATGCATAAGGTTTTCAAACCTCAATGCATATGGCCTTAAAGCAAATAACGCATTCTCGCTACGGTTGAGCTTGGCAACAGAAACCAGCTGCATGGCCGCAGTTACCTTTCTGGTGTTTTCCACGCTACGAATACGATTTTTTATCTGTTTTATAGGTTGCGGCATAATCTCTAAGGATTAGTTGAAAATGTTTGTTTAAAATCAGTAATCAAGCTATCTAATTTACTCTTTAGGCTAGCATCTAAATCATTTTTAGAATCTATTTCCGCCAAAATTCCGGAATATTTCTCATCTATAAATTTATAAAGTTGGCTCTCGAATCTCTTCACTGTTTTGGCCGGCAGCCCATCCAGGTACCCATTGGTACCGGCGTAAATAATAATTATCTGTTTGGCTGTTGAAAGAGGCTCATACTGGGATTGTTTTAATGCCTCGACCATTCTTTCTCCGCGGGTTAACTGAGCGCGTGTAGTTTTATCCAAGTCAGTGCCAAATTGCGTAAAGGTTACTAGCTCCCGGTACTGCGCAAGATCAAGCCTGAGTTTCGAAGCCACCTGGCGCATAACCTTACTCTGCGCCTTGCCTCCCACGCGCGAAACTGATAGACCCACATTTACCGCAGGACGTACACCGGCATAAAATAAATCGCTTTCCAGATAAATCTGGCCGTCGGTAATTGAAATCACATTGGTTGGGATATAACTTGAAATATCTCCGGCCTGAGTTTCGATAATGGGAATAGCGGTAATGGAACCGGCGCCTAATTCATCATTCAATTTTGCGGCGCGTTCAAGCAGCCGCGAATGCAGATAGAAAATATCACCCGGGTAAGCTTCTCTTCCCGGCGGCCGCCTTAGAAGTAATGACAACTGCCGATAAGCCTGGGCATGTTTAGAGAGATCATCATAAATTACTAAGACATGTTTTCCCGTATACATAAACTCTTCAGCCATGGCACAAGCAGCATATGGGGCCAAATATTGTAAACTCGCGGAAGCACGGCTAGAAGCGCTAACAATCGTAGTATACTCCATTGCCCCGTATTTTTTAAGAACTTCGCTTACTGCCACCACGCTGGATAATTTCTGGCCGATAGCGCAATAAATACAATAAACATCTTTGCCTTTTTGATTAATAATTGTATCGATAGCAATCGCGGTTTTTCCGGTTTGCCGGTCTCCGATAATTAGTTCGCGTTGGCCGCGGCCGATAGGAGTCATAGTATCAACAGCCTTAATCCCTGTCTGTAACGGTTCCTTAACCGGCTGCCTTTCTACTACATTGGGAGCGCTAGATTCCAGAGGCCGAAATTTCTGCGTATTGATCTGGCCTTTACCGTCGATTGGCTTGCCTAAAGCATTCACCACTCTACCGACTAAAGCCTCCCCAACAGGAACTTGGACGATCTTGCCTGTGCGCTTAACAATATCCCCTTCACGGATATTTTTATCCGGATTATCCGTGCCAAAAATCACTACCCCAACACTATCCTCCTCCAGGTTTAAAACCATACCCATAATATTATCGGAAAATTGCACTAACTCCCCCATCATTACATCATCCAGCCCGTAAATACGCGCAATCGTATCCCCCACCTGAATAACTGTACCGATAGACTCGGTGCGCAGGCGAGTCTTATATTTTTCCAACTCTTTTTTAATTATTGAAGTAACTTCTTCGGGTTTTAAAACCATCTTAATTTATCCTTACTGTAGAAAGCTTCTCCCTCAAACCCTCAAGGCATTTCCTTACCGAACCATCAATAATGGTATTGCCTATAACCACCTGTACCCCACCCAACAAACTACCGTCTAAATTTATATAAAACCTTAAATCCTGTTTAAACCTCTTCTTCAAAGCAAGCTCTATCTTTTTAATCAAATCTAAATCTAACGGAAAAGCGGTTTTAAGCAAAACATCAACCTGGCCTTGATGGGCGTATTTTACGCGCAGGTATTCGGCGACATCTAAAAAGATGTCAAAACGTTTTTTATCAAGAAGAAGCTTTAAAAAATTAAGCATCTCACTGGCAATACCGTCTTTGATTACTCCATCGATAATCAGGCACTTTTCAACGTAAGAAATTTCCGGATTATCCATTAGCTGGCTAAATCCGGGATTATCGCGGATAATATTTTTTACAGCCACCAAATCCTCTAAAGCCTTCTTTTGCCCGCAATTTGCCTTAGCAAAACTAAAGAAAGCCTCAGCATATCTACTCACTACCGCTCTATCTTTTATCATTCTACTTTCTCAATTTCTTTAATAAAATTTTCCACTATTTTGCGGTCACCTTCTTCAGTTAACTTTTCCTGAATAAGGTTCCTGGCCGCGCTCAAGGCGATATCCACAATCTTATCCCTGAGCTGCTCCTCTACTTTAGAAACCTCGTATTTTACCTGATTACGCGCATCAGTAAGGATATCCTGAGCATCCTCATGTGCCTTTTTACGCATTGAAGAATTTATTTTTTTTCCTTCTTCAATAGCCTCATTAATCTTTACCTGTGCCTGGTTTTGAATTAAAACCATCTTTGATTCATAATCCGCCTTGATCTTGGCAATTTGGATTTTGGTATCTTCTATCTCTTTAAGTTCAGCGCTGATTCTTTCCTTACGCTTATCCAAAAGGCCTAGAATTTTTTTCCAGGCAAAATGCCTGAGTAAAAATAATAGCAGAAAAAAACTTAGGATCTGCGCAAAAATCTCACTTGCGCTGAGCATCTTCAATAGTTCCACTTAACTATTCCTTCCCGATTATTTCCCTGCGTACATAAAAGCGAAAACCAAAACATAGATGGTGATTGCTTCAATAAAAGCGCAACCGATAATCATGTTCATCATGATTTTATTGCTCGCTTCCGGCTGCCTGCTAATACCTCCCAAAGCCGCAGCCACAGCAATACCTAAACCGATTGCCGAACCAAATGCCGCTAGCCCCAACGCTAACGGAACACCTAAATCTAACGCTGCCTTAAAATCCATATTACTCTCCTCCCTCTACTGTATAGCTTCCTCTTCATGAGTTAATACAAGCGCAAAATATATTGTGGTTAACAAAGTAAAAACTACTGCCTGCACTATGGCCGTTAATACCGCCATAGACATATTAAAAAATAGGAGCGGCAATCCTTTAATTCCAAAACCAGAAAGTAAACCAATGAGAATCTCATCTCCCCAAATATTTCCCCGCAGACGTAAAGATAGGCTTAAAGGCCGAATCAACTCCGTAATAATATGCAAAAATAACATGAATAACGGCATAATAATTGTAACGGCTAAGATCCCGCGCGGTTTACCAGCCAAATGGTCCAGATAACCTAAAAAACCTAATTCCTTTACCGCAGTATATTGCACATAAAAAAATACGCATAATGACAAAGCCAGAGTCGTAGACCAGCTGGCAGTTGATGCCTTCATAAACGGAATCAAGCCAGTTAGATTCATAAAAAGAATATAGATAAATAATGTTCCGATAAAAGGAGTATATTTTCTACCCTTAGGCCCAAGTATCCCGCAGACAAAATCATTAAGGCCTCCTACAAATACCTCAGCGCAATTCTGCAGGCGGCTACTAGGGACTAAATTATTTTTTCTACTGGCAAAATAAGCTAAAACACCTAACAGTAGAACAACAATCAGGGAGTAACTGACATGTTCCCAAAGATAAATATATTTAAAAAATGAATTTGCGGGAAACCTCTGCGCTAATACGGCAAAGATATCCGGTAACTCCGGCATGTTAATATTGTGACTCATCTCTTAGTTGTCCTGGCTACAAGCCTTATGATCCTGATCGCTTCCATTATACCTACTACCAAACCAAAAACAACACTTACCAACACTACATGTGTAGACAAATTAAATTTCTTTTGTAAAAAATCCCCGACAAAATAACCCGAAAGCGGCCCCGCCGCCAGCATAAACGGGATAAAAGTGGCAAAACCAACTGTTTTTACCTCTTTATAAAAATCTTCCTTGCGCATAAGCTATTGATAAAAAAATTGACGTCTTCTATCCAATATCGGATTTAGGACGTCTACGTTTTATTAATTACTACTGCCTCTTTGTAGAATTGTTTTAAATTATATCACAAGTTAAATGCTTGTCAATTATTATGTTCCTAAAGTGCACGCCCCACTGCCCTTAAAGTATTTTTAATATCGCAGGCTGTATGTTTTATGGAAATAAAATTAGCTTCAAACTGCGACGGAGCCAAGTAAACCCCTTGCTTGAGCATATTCCGGAAAAAACAAGAAAACCCGGGTAAATTGCACCTAGAAACATCATCATAATTCCTAAGTAGCCTTCTATTTGTAAAAAATAAAGTAAATAAAGAACCTGCCCTTTGTACCGTTACCTGAACTCCGGCTTTAGCAATAATTTCTTTTAGCCCCAGTTCAAAACTTAAGCTCAATTGGTTTAAACTATCATAAATCTTATTTTCGCTCAATATTTTAATAGTCTTGATCCCTGCTTCTACCGCCACAGGGTTACCGGACAATGTCCCTGCCTGATATACCGGCCCGTCCGGAGAAAGAAAATCCATTATCTCTTTCCTCCCCCCGAAGGCGCCTATCGGAAAACCTCCTCCTAGGATCTTGCCCAATATCGTCAAATCCGGCCTGACTCCGGTAATCTCCTGCGCTCCTCCCAAAGCAACGCGAAAGCCGGTAATGACTTCATCAAAGATTAACACAATATTATTTACCCGTGTAATTTCCCTTAATTCTTCTAAGAAACTCTCTTGCGGCAGAATAACTCCCATATTTGCCGCAATAGGTTCAATAATCACGCAAGCAATATTATTCTTATAGCGTTTTACCGCAATTTTTACTTTATCGATATCATTAAATGGCAAAACAATAGTATCATGCACGAAACTTTTATTTACCCCTGCTGAAGAAGGAGCCCCAAAGGTGGCACAACCTGAACCAGCAGCAACCAAAAGGCTGTCAAAATGCCCGTGATAACAACCTTGAAATTTTATTATTTTCTCTCTACCCGTATAACCGCGGGCAAGGCGCAAAGCAGACATTGCGCCTTCAGTGCCGGAAGAAGTAAATCGTATCTTCTCAATAGAAGGATAAATTTTATTGATTAATTGGGCAAGCTCAGTTTCTTTCCGAGTGGGAGCTCCAAAACTTGTGCCTTTTTCAAGAGACTGCTTAACAGCTCCTATCACTCTTCTATCAGCATGGCCTAAAATCATCGGCCCCCAAGAAAGCACATAATCTATGTATTTATTATTATCGACGTCGTAAATATAGGCGCCATTGGCTTTTTTAATAAACAACGGGCCCATTCCTACCGCTTTAAAAGCACGCACGGGGCTGTTTACTCCACCGGGGATGAACTTTTTTGCTAAATTAAAACAGGCCTTTGATTTTTTAAGTATTAAATTTTTCACATTAATAATTAGCTGCAGTTTTTTTGTATTCTTCCGAAGAAAACAAAACATTATAACCTTTACAGCCTATTCTTCTATGAATACCTTTAACCACATTCAAACACTCTTTTTTAGAGCTAGCGTGAATCATTGAATAAAGGTTATAATTCCAACCAGGCGCCTTTTTTCTCTGATAACAATGGCTGATTTGTGGAAAGCTAGCCATTAAACTGCCCGCTTTATTAAGGCGTTCCGACGGAATATTCCAAACTACCATCGCATTATATCTGAGACCTATTTTTCTATGGTTAAAACTCGCACAAAATTTACGCAAGAGATTGTTTGCTTTATAAAACCTCAGCCTCCTAAGAAGAACCTTTTGTTTTATACCAAGTTTACAAGACAATTTTCTGAAAGGCTGCTTAACCAACGGAATATCCTGAGAGATTAAACTGATTATACTTTTATCGAGCTTTGAAAGCATTTTTATGAATTTTTTATCGGAAACTTTACATCAATTTTAAATATCTTTATTACCGGAAATTCCGAAATCTTCCTAATCTCACTATCTTCCTTGAGCTCAGTTATAATTTGGGCGATTCTCTTAGTATCCCGAGCAATCAAAGTAAACCAAAGGTTATACTCGCCATCCCTCTTGTAATTATGAGTAACCTCGGGATACAAATTTATCCCCTTGGCAACTTTTTCAATATATCCGGAAGTAATTTTTGCGGCTACTAAAGTAGAGACAAAACCAATCTTACGGGGGGAGAAAACCGCGCTTATTCTGCGAATTACGCCTTGTTTTTTTAATGCAGCGATTCTTTTTAAAAGATAATCCTCTTTAATATCCAATTTATCAGCTATAACTTCCCAAGGCCTCTCCATAAAAGGAATATCCTCCTGTAAACAATTCAAAAGACGCCTGTCCAGTAAACTTAATTTACTCCTTTGCCTTTGGTATATAGACACAATACGGCTCCTCTTCTAAATAATCTTTGGATACGGCATAGGCCCTGGCGCGGCATCCTGCGCAAACTGTCCTGAATTCACAGATACCGCATTTACCTTTATATTTAGAGAAATCACTTAAATTATTAAATACTTCCGATTCTGCCCAGATTTTCTTAAACTCCTTTTCCCTTACATTACCGCATTTTATATCTAAATACCCGCAAGGCTGCAAATCTCCGGTATGCGAAATAAAACAAAAACTTACTCCCGCCATACATCCCTTGCCGGTTAAAGAAACGGCAGGTTCAAGATGCTCCTGTAGTAAAATACGGTTTAGATGCGGAGCACAGGTAATCTTTATCTCTAAAGTTGATTTATCCTTCTCTTTAGCCAGCCTCTTAAGCGTCTCTTCGTATTCCGCCGCCGACAACTCTTCGCCTATCATACCCTTAGCGCGGCCTGTAGGTACAAGCAGGAAAATATGATGCGCTTTAGCACCGAGCTTCTTGGCCAAATCCATAATTTGAGAAAGTAATTTAATGTTGCGCTTGGTAACCGTGGAATTTATCTGAAATTCAAGGCCGGCTTTCTTTGCCTTGGCTAGGCCCTCACAAACCTGCTTAAAGGCCCCAAAAACCTGCCTTAAATTATCATGAGTAGCCGCATCAGAGCCGTCTAAACTTACAGAAATTCTTTTTATACCCACCTGTATAATTTCTGCGACATTCTCATAAGTAAGCAATGTTCCATTGGTCGCCAAAACCATCCTTAAACCTTTTTTCTTCCCATATTTGGCAATCTCAAAAATATCTTCTCTTAATAATGGTTCCCCTCCGGTAAGAATTATGATTGGATTATTAAAAGACGTAATCTCATCTATCAATTTAAAGCATTCATTTGTAGTCAACTCATTGTCATACGGCCCATATTTGCTAGAAGCGCGGCAATGGCTGCAGGCTAAATTACACCTACGAGTAAGCTCCCAGGCAATCATCCTTAGGGTACTTGAATTATTCATTTTAAATCATGGGGACGGTTCTCTTCGAGAACCGTCCCCATTGTTTTAGCCATCTGGCCAGATCCTGAGCATAGTAAGAAATAATTAAATCGGCGCCTGCGCGCTTAAAACCCGTCATAGTCTCAAGTAGCACTTTTTTTTCATCAAGATACCCTTTAACTGAAGCGGCTTTAATCATCGCGTACTCACCGCTTACAGAATAACAGGCAAGCGGAAATTTTAATTCCTTTTTAATCCTATAGATTATGTCCTGGTATCCTAATGCCGGCTTTACCATCAGCATATCCGCGCCCTCCTGGATATCAAGTTTGGCCTCAAGTATTGCTTCATCAGAATTATAATAATCCATCTGATAGGTTTTCCTATCGCCAAATTTAGGAGCTGACTCAACCGCGTCCCTGAAAGGGTTATAAAAACTAGAAGCGTATTTTACCGAATAAGCTAAAATCCTTACTTTCGGATAATTATTTCTTATCAACACTTCTTTTATCGCTCTGACTTGCCCATCCATCATCGCGCTAGGAGCGACAGTATCTGCGCCTGCGCACGCATATGAAAGAGCAATCCTACTTAACATTTTTACTGTTTGAACATTATCAACGTAAGAATTTTTTATAATTCCGCAATGGCCATGCGTTGTATATCCACACATACAAACATCAGCAATTACATTCAATCTCGGAACAGCTGTTTTAATTGCGCCTATTGCCTCTTGCACGATTCCTTTTTTGTCGTAAGCTACAGAACCAATTTTATCTTTATGCGCGGGTATGCCAAATAAAATTATTGATGGTATCCCTAAACTATAGATTTCTTCCGCTTGTTTAACAACTTGCTTCAAAGAAAACTGATAAATTCCCGGCATTGACTTGATTTCTTTTTTTTCTAAAATGCCTTCTTTCACAAAGATAGGCATAATCAAATCTTTTGCCGATAACTCTTGCGTTTCACGTAATTTCTTACGTGTTAGCTCATTTTTTCGTCTATCTCTCAAACTCATCTGTTTAAAACTTCTTCTTCAGTCAGATAGCAGGCAGGATCCTCTTGCCAGAGATCACCGTAAAATGCCTCAGAACGCGCCCGAAAATTTCCAGCGCATATATTCTTAAAATTACAACGGCCACATTTACCTTTTAAAAGCTGTAGGCGATTTCTTAAATTACGCAGTAATTGGTTGCTCTGGTCCATCCAGATTTCGCTAAACTTCTTCTGCTTAACATTGCCAAGAACATGCTCTCTCCAGAACTGATCCGGATGCACATTACCTAAATTATCCACATTGGAAATGCCAATTCCCGATTTATTACCACCATTAATCTTAAGCAGCTCTAAAGCTCTTTGCGCTCTTTTGAGATCATCTTTAATTAACTTCATATATAAATAAACACCATCGGCGTGATTATCCACGGTTAATATCTCCGTATTAGTTTTAGAAAGCCCTCTGCAGCGAGCAAAAATCAAATCCATGGTATCGCGCGCCTCTTGATGCGTTAGATCATCATCAATCATCGCGCTTGCTCTTCCGGAATAAACCAGATGATAAAAACAAACACGAGGAATATTCTCCGCTTCAACTAAATCAAAGATACCGGAAACATCTTTAAAATTATACTTATTGATGGTAAAACGCAACCCCACACGCACATTATTGGACAGGCAATTCCTTATGCCGGATAAAGTTTTCTTAAATGCGCCTTTTTGCCCTCTAAACTTATCATTGATTGATTCTAAACCATCCAAACTTATACCAACATAAGAAAATCCGGCGTCTTTGACTCTTTTAACAATATCATCGGTGATTAAAGTGCCATTGGTTGAAATTACCGTGCGTAGGCCACGCTCTTTGGCATATTTTCCCAGCTCAAATAAATCCTCACGGATAAATGGCTCGCCTCCAGAAAACAAAATTACCGGGACGCCAAAAGCAGCCAGGTCATCAATAAGTATTTTTGCCTCCTGCGTGGTAAGCTCACCGGCACCAGGGGATTTTTTGGCATCAATATAACAATGAATACATTTTAAGTTGCAGCGGAGTGTAGAGTTCCAAACCACAATCGGACGATTTGTATCTGCAGGCTTCCCCTTTTGGTAGCGTATCTCATCATAAAACCCAGCTTTTTCGCAAAGTAATCTCGTGCAGTTAATCATCTTATTTCTTATAACCCTATTTCCCGATTAGCCTGAAAACTGTTTCCTTTTTGTTTTTTGAATCGACTCTACTAAACCATCAATTGTATAAACCATTGCTTCTTGATTTACTTTTAAACCATATTCTCGGATAGTCGTAGATGTAACCGGGCCGATGGAAGCAAGGCAGACGCCTTTAAGCAGGCTGCGGTAATCTTTACCCAGTAACTCCATAAAATTCTTCACACTTGAGGAGCTGGTAAAGGTAACTAAACCTACTCCCTGCTTTAAACATTCTTTTAATTTTGGCGCGCTCTTTTTTTCAACAAGAGTATCATATAAATCAATTACTTTGACCTTAAATCCCAGTTTTTTAAGCCCATCCGGAAGCACATCGGGCGCCTGTTTTGTACGCAGTATCAAAGCGCTACCACTTTTTAATTTAATATCATTAAAATGTTTGACAATTGCCTTAGCGCAGAATTGTACGGGTACGTAATCTGCTCTTATCCCTATCCTAACCAATGACTTTGCTGTCTCAGAGCCAATCGCACAAACCTGAGCCCTTGCGAATATTCGGCTATCTTTACCAGTTCTCTTTAAGAATTCCGTAAATTCCGCAACACCATTTTGACTGCTAAAAAATACCCAATCGTATTCATTCTGCGAAAATGCTTTCTGTAGCTGAATATCAGCTTTAAGAGATACAATTTTAATTACTGGAATTTCAATAACTTCAGCGCCTAAGTCGATTAATTTCTCAGAAAGTAAACTTGCCTGTTCTCTGCTGCGCGTAACCAAAATTCTCTTGCCTAATAACGGCTTTTTCTCAAACCAGTTTAAATCTTTTCTGAATTTAACCACCTCGCCAACTACAATTATTGCCGGCGGAGTAATTTTGCTTTCTTTAGCCAACTGCACAATATTTTTTAGGGTCCCGGTAATAGTTTTTTGTTTTCCAGTTGTCCCCCACCTGATTATCGCAACAAGCGTTTTAGGCGGCTTTCCATTCTCAATTAATTTCCCAATTATTTTCTCTAAATTACCTACGCCCATTAAGAAAACCATTGTACCCAATCCTTGAACAAGAGCTTCCCAATTAATATTAGAATCTTTTTTTTTAGGGTCTTCATTACCAGTAATAAACCCAACAGTAGAATTTTGGCTCCTGACTGTAAGCGGAATACCGGCATATGTGGCAACTGCAATTGCGCTGGTTACTCCCGGTACAATTTCAAAATCTATTTTTCTCTTCTTCAAATAAAGCGCTTCTTCCGCTCCCCTGCCAAAAATTAATGGGTCTCCGCCCTTAAGCCTCACGACTACCTTATGCATACGCGCTTCTCTTACAAGCAGTTGATTGATTTCATCTTGCGGCAAAGTATGGGCGCCGGATTTTTTACCTACATATATTAACTTACAATTGCTTTGCGCATTTTGAAGCAGATTGGAATTAACCAAATAATCATAGATAATACAATCAGCCCGCTTGATCAACTGGAGGCCTTTAACAGTAATTAATTTCGAATCACCCGGCCCAGCTCCTGTTAGATATACTTTTGGCTTAAGCATGTTTTTAGCCTATTCTTTCAAGAATATTTTTTGCCCCGTTAACAAGTAATTTATCCGCCAGAGCCAATCCCAAACCCTCTCCATCTTTCTTGTCTCCGGAAATCTTATCTTTTATTGCAACTTTACCATCCAGGGAAAACACACCGGCATTAATAATTATTTTATCCCTCTCTATTTGCGCATACACCCCTATCGGAGCATGGCATCCGCCTCCTAATCTAGACAACACTGAGCGTTCCGCGTTAATACAAAGATGCGAGAGCTCATCATCCAACGTTTTTACTATTTCCTCTATATCCATTCTACCTTGCAAAATCTGGATTCCTAAAGCGCCCTGGGCAGCCTGGGGTAAAACTTCTTCCAGAGGAATAACCGACATCGATAACTTAAGCCCCAGCCGCTTTACTCCGGCATAAGCTAAGATAATTGCGCCGTAGAAACCATCGTTTAATTTGCGAATACGGGTGCCTATATTGCCCCGTAGATCGATTATGTTTAAATCCGGCCTAAGATGTAAAAGCTGGGCACGACGGCGCAAACTACTTGTGCCAACCTTACTATTTTTAGGAAGAAACTTAATATTATATTCATCTTTGGAAACCAAAATATCACGTAAGTCTTCTCTTGGCGTAACCGCTGCTATTTTTAAACCTGAGGTTATCTCAACGGGTAAATCCTTCATACTGTGTACTGCCAAATCAATTTCACCTGCTAATAAAACTTCTTCAATCTCCTTGGTAAATAAACCCTTATCCCCGATCTTATCCAAAGATAAATCCAAAATCTTATCACCGGTAGTCTTAATAGTTTTAATTTTTATATCCAAAAGCGGGTATTTTTCTCTTAACAGATCTTTTACGATATTTGCCTGCACCAGCGCCAGCTTACTTGCGCGCGAACCTATAATCAAACTCTTGAGCACCATATTTTATGTTTTCCTTTAACCACCAATCCATAAAGGCCTCGGTGGAATTATCAATAATCCTGTCGCAAGTATCTAATTCGTTCTTTCTTAAAGATATATTCTGCTCAATAATTTTTTGCAAGTCATCGATATTATAGAGATAAACATTATCAATTTTACTTACCTCTGCATCTACATCGCGCGGCACTGCCAAATCAATAATAAAAAGCGGCTTCTGTTTTCTCTTAGGCATGAAGCCTAGCATATCGTCTTTATGGATAATACAATACGGGGCGCCGGTAGAAGTAATAACTATATCCACATCTCCTAATCTCTCTTTAAAACTATCAAAGCTAACCGCGGTCGCGGAAAATTTATCGGTTAGAATTTTCGCTTTATCTAGCGTGCGATTGGCAACCAGTATATTTTTAATCCCGCTTTTCTTTAAATATGAAACTAATTGCTCTCCAATTAGGCCTGCACTAATAACCAAAGCAACTTTACCGTCTACCCCCCCCAATATCTTTTTTGCCAACCTTATCGCAGCTGAACTCACTGAAATAGCTCCACGTCCAACAAGAGTATCGCTGCGTATTTTTTTTGCGGTGTTCAACGCCTTCTCAAATAACCTGTTTAATATCTTGCCAGTAGAGCGGCTTTCCCTGGCATCCTGGTAAGCCTTTTTAACCTGGCCTAATATCTCCATTTCTCCGATAACCATGGAATCAAGGCCCGAGGAAACCCTAAATAGATGCTCTATTGCCTCTTTATCCCTGTAAACATAAAACATACCTTCATAATCGGCAAGGCGCAAATTATGGAACCTACTTAAAAAATCTTTGACTGGGCCGATAAAATCTTTTTTCTGGCCAACCACCACATATATCTCCATCCGGTTACAAGTAGATAGGATTAAGTTTTCCGACAAGGCCCCCTGCCCCTTAAGCATCCGGTTAACTTCAACAATCTGCTTAGACGAAAATGAAAATTTTTCCCTAATCCCCACCGGAGCCATCTTATGATTAATACCTATAACTGCTAAATCCACCCCACACCTTCTTTCTTGCTCATAACCCCCTTAGCTCCTAATAAAATCTTTAAACCTTTCTTTATTCTCTTTCTTGCTTTCTGCTCTTTATTTTTTTTAAGAAGGCTTAGTATTTCCGGTTGTAACATCCTTTTAAAAAGGAGGTTTCTGATTCGCGGGTTTTTTATTTCTTTCAAAGCCTGAGGACGGATATCCTTCATCAAACGCAATAATTTAGCATATTCAGAACCAAACCTCTGTTGGATATCCTGCCGGATTTTTTTGGCTAGCGCCGGACTTACCCCATTGGTGGATACGCTTATAGTCAAACTTCCTCTTCTTAGAACCGAAGGCAGAATAAAATTACAATCCTTAGGCGAATCTACCACATTAACTAAGATATTTTTTCTCAGGCAATAAGCGCAAATCCGAGCGTTTAATTTTCTATCGCCAGTAGCGGCAATCACCAAAAACGCGCCACACAGATCCTTTAAATCAGCTCTTTTATTCTTAAATACAATTCCCTTCTTCTCAACTAATCTTCTCAGCTGCGGCGCTATCTTTTCACCAATTACCCAAACGCGCCCCCCATATTCTAAAATTCGCTTAGCCTTACGGAACGCAACTTGCCCGGCGCCAATTACCACGCATTTTTTATTCCTTAACGCCAGATTTACAGGATAATATTTAATCATCATTTTTACGGGCTTATTTGTTAATTTTTAATTTATCTTCAGAATAGATCATCTGGCCGTCAGTAGTAATAATAACCGCCCGCAGATCCTTAATCTTATTGAGCTTCTGAATTCCTTTTTGGACCCCCAAAATAAAGGGTATCTTTGCCCAAGCCTGCGCCAAGACAGGATCCTGATGAATAACTGTTACACCGGCAACCCCCTCTGTAGGATATCCTGTTACCGGATTAAATATATGATGATACCGCTTTTTATTTTCAATAAAAAACCTTTCATAGTCTCCTGAACTGGCTACAACTTGATCCTGTGCCTCTATATACCCTAAGATATCTTTACCGCGGGGATTCTTAATCCCTATTTTCCATGGCGTAATTACATTTTTTCCTAAAACATATACATCGCCTCCCAGATCAATCAATGCAGAAGTTATCCCATTATCTTTTAAGACCTTTGCTGCCTCAGCCAACGCATAACCTTTGGCGATCCCGCCAAAATCGATTCTTACGGCCTGATCATCTTTATTCAGTTCTCCATCCTTAAATAAAAGGTGCTGGTAACCAACATGGCGCAGGCATTCTTTAATCTCTTCATCCTTGGGGATACGCAAAGACTTTGCGTAAAAACCCCAGAGCTCCGACAATGAAGCAACAGTAATATCAAAGGCGCCGCCAGAATCCTTACTTATTTCCAATGATCTCTTTATCAAACCGATAATTTCCGGATCAGTTATCGGCTGGCTTTTTCTGTTAAAAGCATAAACCGGACTTTGAGGATTAATCGGATTAAATTTTATGTTTATCTCTTGCATCCGGATAAAAGCTAAATTAATTGCTTTATTAGCGATATCCTTAGAACCTAAAGCTGTAATCGTAGCATAAGTACCCATCATCAAGCGGGTTTTTTTCTCCGTATGGAATATACGTAAGTTAACCTGCTTAATACTCCAGAACCCCAAACAAATCAAGAGTGTAACGCCAAATATCTGAAATAATTTTTTCATTATTAAAAAGGTGAGAGGGTATTAATCTATTCGGTTTTAGTGGCAATATTCAGATTTTTAATACCAAGCTCGTTGAATATGTCCAAAAGGCCCACAATATCCTTAAACCTGACCATTCTATCCGAAAATAAAATTACTTCTAGAGATGGATTAAGCTGATGAATCTTGGCGACCTCTGCCTTAAGGCTTTTGCGCAAAATAAGCTTATTATCAAGATAAATTAAGCCTTCGTTGGTCAATGTAATACTAATCTGCCGGGTTTCCTGCACTGGCCCTCCTGTGGCTGAACTAGGCAGATTAACCCGGATATTAGACTGCAGGATAAGCGGAGTTGTAATCATAAATATAATCAAAAGCACCAGGATTACATCCGTAAACGGAGTAATATTTATTTCGGCGATCAGTTTTTGTTTACCGGCAGGAGGCCTCATTTTTTTATCGCGCTAAGCAGGTCCATGGTTTCAGAAGCAGCCAACTCCATGTCCTTGATAAAAGAATCGATCTTTTTCATGAAATAATTGTAGGAGACAACAGCAGGCACAGCCACACAAAGGCCGGCTGCGGTGCAAGCCAACGCCTCCGATATTCCGCTTATTACCACGCTTATTCCTCCTGAACCGCTGGCGGATATATCATGAAAGGCGCGAATAATACCTAGAACTGTCCCAAATAAACCTATGTAAACAGCCACGCTGCCGATAGTGCCAATTATGGCGGTAAAACGCTCAAGTATTGTAGTTTCGATAATAATTTGGCGCTCCATATTATTGGAGATTTCTTTTTCGCTGCAATCAAAAAAATTTATTCCGGCATAAACCACCTTGGCAAAAGGGGCGTTTGCCTGCTCACAGCTTTCCTTAGCCGAATTCAAGTTTACTTTTTTAACCTCCTGGCGGATTTTTTGCATAAAATCCTCACGCTTGAGCCTGGATTTATTGCGGTAAAAAATAATTCTCTCCAAGATTATCGCAATTGACAATACCGAAGAAGCCAAAAGCACAACCATAGTAAAGCCACCGACCTTAATTAATCCCCATATATTCATAATAGAACCTCCTACTTACCAAAATAAGCATAAAAATAACCGTTATTGGGATAATATAGCACAACTAAGATTTAAATACCACTTTTTCGATATGTATCTGTTGGTTTACTGCAGAACGCAAAGCCACCTCAGAGCATTTCGGGCAGGAAAAATTCTTATTTATCCATTCAAAATCTAAATTACATTTGGGGCAATATAATTTTGTTTTAACCAGCCGTACAGACAATTTGGCTCCTTTTAACCGGCTATTCTTCTCCCTGACTTCCTCAAAATAAAGTTCAATTGAACCCGGATCCAGACCGCTTGAATCGCTAACAGACAAAATAATCTCAACAATTTCTTTTTCTTTGCTTGCGGCTAAGACGCCCTTAATAACCTCCTCAATAAGATGATACTCATGCACGCCTAAAAACCTCCTCTGTCCTGGTTTGAGTAGAAGCAGAATAAGTGTTTTCCATAAACAGGCATTTTACCGGACAAACATCTACACAATAGCCGCAGGAAACGCAGCGTAACCGGTCAATCTTCCATTCTTTGTTGTCCTTAGTTACCAGGATGGCCTGAGCAGGGCATTTTCTCTGGCACATACCGCAATATATACACCTATTTATATCAATAGTAATACTGCCGCGCGTAAACTTATAATAAGTTTTAGGAACAAAAGGATAGCGGAAAGTTACCGGCCTTGTGCACAAACTCTTCAAAACCTTTTTTGCCATCACGAATATCTTCATTCTTATCGCTCCGTACAGCTTATACAGGGATCAATGGTTAAAACTAAAATCGGCACATCCGCCAGCTGGCAACCCGGTAATAATTTAACCATCGCAGGCACATTGGCAAAAGTAGGAGTGCGCACTCTCAGGCGCTGGAGGAACCGCGATCCGTCTGCCTTAGCATAATAAATGACCTCCCCCCGCGGCTGCTCAGTGCGGGCAAAAAATTCACCGTTTGGCGTGCCGGTTACTTTAACCTCAATAGCCCCCGGCTCAATTTTTCCGGCTGCCTGTTTGATCATATCAATAGACTGAAAAATTTCCCTTATCCTTACCAGGCAACGGCTATAGCTATCGCCGGCTGTCTCAGTTATCGGTTCAAAATTAATCTCCTTATAAGCAACATAACCTAATTTACGCGTATCTAAACTTACTCCGCTAGCCCTGAGGGTTGGGCCGACCGCCCCTAAAAGATAAGCGTCTTCCTTGCTTAATATCCCCACCCCCACTAAACGATGCTTAACGGAACTGTCGTTTATAAAAACATCTGTAATCTCCCTGATTTCTTTGGCGTAATTTTCTAGTTTTAGGACAATTTCTACCAGTTTCTCAGGAGAAATATCTTTTCTTACTCCGCCGATTTTAGCCGACCCAAAGATTACCCTGCCGCCTGTAGTCTCTTCGATAATATCCAGGATTTTCTCTCTTAATCTCCAGGTGTGCATAAAGAGCGCTTCAAAACCAAAACCATCAGCCATTAATCCTAGCCACAAAAGATGGCTGTGAATTCGCGAGAGCTCCGACCAGATTAAGCGCAAGTAATTTGCCCTCTTAGGAACCTCTACCTGCATAAGTTCTTCAATAGCGATGCAATATGTCAAGCCGTGGATAAAACTACAGATACCACAAATCCTTTCAGCAACATAAACAAAATCAATAAAATCCCTTTTCTCAACTAATCTCTCAAGGCCGCGGTGAATAAAACCTAACGAAGGAATTGCCTCAATTACCTTTTCATCCTCAACTACTAGATCCAAATGAATAGGCTCAGGCAACACCGGATGCTGCGGTCCAAAAGGTATAATTGTCCTCTTAGGGCTGTTCATTTTGCGGATTGAATCCTCTCTTTATGGAAGTGCGATAAAAATTGCCTTTATAGTCTAAAGCAATATCCTTAAACCTTACTCCGAATAAATCATGAATTTCGTTTTCGTATAAAAAGGCACACCAATAAATACTGCTTATACTGGGAATCTCAATATCTAGGTCCGTTAATTTAACCTTAAGGTTAGTAAAATGGTAATTTTTATCAAAGGAGTAATTTAGTTCTAGGCAATCAGGCAGTTTAGTACAACCAACCTGCACCAAACGGAGCCCGGATTTACAAAGATTCTCAGCATAACTTAACAAATCCTTAATCTCAATATTAATTAATTTTTGCTCTTCAATCATTTCAGCTCTTCCTTGATTAGCTTCTCCATAAAAACCCTGTCGCGCAGTTGCGAAACATGCTCCCGCTTAAATATTTTATATCCTAACCTCTGGTGAAAATAAATATTACGTCTGCTCTTATGTCCGGTAAATACCTCAAACCTTGCAGCCTGCGCAAAATAAGCTTCAATTTTATGCATCAGTTTTCTACCCAGTCCATAATTCTGATAACTAGGATGCACAATCAAACGCCCAATATGGCAAGTATTCTCTTCCATATAAGCGCGCACAGAACCCACGGCCTTATCATGCATTACACTTTTTAGAAAAACCTTATTTTTAAAATCGCTCTTTATCTCCTCAAGGGTTTGGGTTAAGGGAGAGAGGCTAAAATCATTATAGATTTCAGCTTCGCTTTGATAAGCTAATTTTTGTAAATTCAGTATCTCCTGGGCATCTTTAATATTGGCTTCGACAATAATTAATTCTCCTTTACCGCCTGAAATCTGTTGAAACTTCTTATGTTTTTCCTCCAGAATCTTTAATCCCCGGACCACTCCGTCAATAATTGCCTCCGGCCTCACCGCGCAACCGGGAACATAAACATCTACGGGAATAATCTTATCCACTCCTCCGGATACATTATAACATTCTCTAAATACCCCTCCGGATGTAGCGCAAATACCTAAAGCAAGAACTATTTTTGGCTCAGGCATCTGGTGGTATATATTCTGAATTACTTCCTTATTTTGCTCGTTAACCGAACCGGTAACTAAGAATATATCGGCATGCTTGGGATTGCCGGTATTGATTATTCCGAAACGCTCCAGGTCATAAACCGGAGTAAGGCAAGCCAATACCTCTATATCGCAGCCATTACAGCTTGAAGCATCATAATGAATAACCCAAGGTGACCTTTTTAAATATGACATTTTATTTAGGTAGAATAAACAGCGCTAAAATGTTCCCAAAACCAAAAATTACAGTTATCAACCAACAACTTAACAAAGCCAGCTGCCATTTTACCCTGGCAAAAGTATTATCAATAAGAATAATTAAAAAATACGCAAATAAACTTAAAGCCAATCCTGCAAGCGGCCGATGAGCAAAGAATAGATAAATAAAACCTAAAATCAGCATATTTTCATACCAATGTGCCAGCTCAATCATCGCCAGCGCCTTTCCGGAAAACTCCGTGGTAATCCCTTTAACCAACTCCTGATGCGCATGATGCGAAGTAGATAAATCAAAAGGTGATTTCCTAAACTTCATTGCTAAAACGTACAACAAACCAAATAAAATTCCTGGTAAATAAAAAATTAACGGCCTCCCAAAAGAAACGATATCGGAAATATAAAAACTGCGCGTAACCATATACATACCCACGGCAGTTAAAATAATGATCGGCTCATAAGCCATCATCTGCAGTAATTCTCTCTGGGCGCCAATAAAGCTGTATGGTGAGCTGGCTTTAAACCCGGCGAGAACAAAAAATATCGCTGCCAAGGTAAAAGCAAAGATTACAAGCAATATATCTTTTCCGGTAAAGAAAATAGCTCCGGTAAAGATTGCCAGAACCAAAAAAAACCCAATGTAAAAATTCTGAGACCTTCTTACCACCAAATTTTCTTTCTGAACTAATTTTAAAATATCAAAAAACGGCTGTAGGATCGGCGGGCCGATCCTGGACTGCATGCGCGCGGTAATCTTTCTGTCTAATCCGGACAAAAGGCCTCCGATTAAAGGAGCAAAAATTAAATATAATATGATATTCAGGAATATATTCATAGCAAAGACAATCCCAGCATGGCGATTACTAAAACAATACTGATAATCACTCCGAATTTAAGTAATTTTTTCTCGTTAAAATAATCTTCTAGGTAATAGTTATTCATCGACATACTCTTGATTGCCCCGGCAGAACCGCGAAACTCGACATTACTATTGATATTTGCCCCGCCTAAATAGGCATCCACTACCTTTACCCGCTTTCCGTAATTGATAAAACTCAAAGGAAAAAGCAAAACCATCGCTAACATAATGGACATAATCTCAATATTTCCGCGGCTCATCGTAATTGTGCGCGCGTAAATCTCAAGGCAATACGGCTCAATTAAAAAAGAGGAAACCAGCGGGAAGAAACCGCAGATACTAATCGTTAATACCGATAATGCTCCCAGCGAAAACCATTGGCTTCTGCTAATTCCCTGCTCAATTTCATTCTTATGTTCGGCAACAATAATGAGTTTTCCCATCCATTTTACCCAGAAGAAAAGGGTAACTGAACTTCCGAAAACTACAAATATAACTAGCAAAGGATTGTAGTCCACCAACGCCTTAAGCGCCGCCCATTTACTGATTAACATGCCAAAAGGAGCCAAAAACATGCCTGCCATACCAATCTGCAGCATAATAGACAGCTTAGGCATAGTAATAATCAAACCTGACATATTTTCAATATTACGGCTGTGAATCTTATGCTCTACAGTCCCCACGCAAAGAAACAGAAGACACTTAGCGATAGCGTGAAATACAATCAGCAAAATTGCCGCCCACATTGCTTCATATGTGCCGATACCGGCGCATAAAACAATTAATCCCAAATTGGCAATAGTGGAATAAGCCAGAATCTTTTTGGCATCGCTCTGTGAAACAGCTGAAAATGAAGCAACCAAAAAAGTTATCCCCCCGATTAATGCCAGGACAAAACCCGCCATAGTCCCCTGTAAAACCGCAGCAAACCTTAAAATTATATATACCCCTGCTTTTACCATAGTGCTGGAATGTAACAATGCCGATACCGGAGTAGGAGCAACCATCGCTCCCAATAACCAAGAAGAAAAAGGCAGCTGCGCAGACTTAGTCAACCCGGCAAAACAAATTAACATTACCGGAATCAAAACCCAAGCCTTACCTAATAACATTACTTTATTCAACTCAATACTTCCTGTTGTCCTGTAAAAAATTATGATTGCTGCCAAAAATGCCAGGCTCCCTAAAAGATTAAATTCTAAAGCAACAAAAGCATTATTTCTTGACTCCTGCGTCTTCTTATACCCGATCAGCAAAAAAGAACAGATTGTAGTAATCTCCCAAAAAAAGTAAAGCCAAAGGAGGTTATTGGAAAAAATCACCCCAAACATCGCAGAAAGAAATACAAAAATAACAAAAAAGAAGAAGTTGCGCCTGTCTTTAATCTCTTTATGATAATCACGGTGAAAATCACCCATATACCCGATAGAATAAACACAAATTAAACTGCCAATAATCCCCACTATCAGGGACATAATAATCGAAAATTTATCTATGAACAGGTTATTCTCTACAATAACTTTGGCGCCGTAGGAATACTCGAAATAAAACATCAGGGCTGCTTGAAATAAAATAAACAGGGCCACCCAGGCGCGTTTAAATTTTAACCCTAAATATAAAATATAACCGGCCAAAACCCATTTCGTAAAAAACATAATCTTATCAACCAGATACGACTGTGCCTTAAAATATTGGATGCTTTGATGAAAGGTGCTTATCAACAAGCAAATCGCTATCGCAGAGATAGCCAGAGCAGACAATTTGACTACCGCATTCTGAAACCTTTGCCCTTTTAACAGAAGCAGAATTACAGATGTGCATAACGGAAATATGATTAAAAACGCTAATAGGTACAAACTTCTCTCCTTGTATTTTCCTGATAGTATAACTCAAAATTAGAAAAAACTCGAATTTTATAACATCGGTAGGCTTGAGTTACCCGTAAGGTATTTATCCATATAGTGGGCAGCGCGCCGGCCTTCAGCGATTGCCCAGACAATCAGGGATTGGCCGCGGCGCATATCTCCACAAGCAAATACACCTTGCTTAGAAGTCATAAAATTATTGCCGGTCTTTACGTTTTGCCTTTGATCTAGATCTAATTTAAACTCCTCAATTACGCCTTTTTTCTCAGGATGCAGAAAACCTAAAGCCAAAATTACCAAATCTGCCTCAATTTCAAACTCTGACCCCTTTACTTCATGTATAAGCGGACATCCCGAAGCGTCTTTATTCAACTCAACTCTTACACATATAAGCTTCTTAACTTTTCCATCTGCGCCGATAAATTTTTTGGTTAATATCGACCAATCCCTTTGCCCCCCTTCTTCATGGCTGGTAGAAGATTTAAACAGTAAAGGATACTTAGGCCAAGAATAATCGCTAGTTCTGCAGGTAGGCGGTTTGGGCATAATTTCAATCTGCATAACGCATGATGCACCCTGGCGATGAGCAACTCCTAAACAATCTGCTCCGGTATCCCCTCCGCCGATAACTACCACGCGCTTAGCCTTAGCATCAATCAATTTATCATCTGGAATATATTCTCCTTTTACCCTCTTATTAGACTGAATTAAATAATCCATGGCAAAATTGATTCCCGAAAGATTCCTACCCTCAATATTTAATTCCCGCGGCGTCCGTGACCCACAGGCAATACAAACGGCATCAAACTCCTGCAATAATTTTTTCGCGGATAAATCTACGCCTACAAAAACATTCGTTTTAAATTTAATCCCTTCTTTTTCTAAAATCTTTACCCTACGATCAATTATTTTCTTCTCCAATTTAAACTCGGGAATACCATAGCGCAGGATTCCTCCAATAGTATCGTCTCTTTCGAAAACTACAACCTGATGACCAGCGGAATTTAACTGGTCGGCGCAAGCAAGGCCGGCCGGGCCTGAACCAACAATGGCAACTTTTTTTCCTGTCTTTTTTTTGGGGATCCTCGGTTTGATTAATCCAGACTTAAAAGCATATTCAATGATACCCAGCTCATTTTCGCGGATCGTTACCGGGTCATCATTGATCCCTAAAACACAGGAATATTCGCAAAGCGCAGGACAGATCCTTCCGGTGACTTCAGGAAGGTTATTGGTAGCTCTCAGTAAATTAAAAGCCTTCTCCCATTGATTATGGAAAACAAGATCATTCCATTCCGGTATATAATTCCCAATAGGGCATCCGCAATGGCAAAAAGGTGTGCCGCAATCCATGCAACGCGATGCCTGCTCCTTGCTCTGAGATTCAGTACGCAGCAAATTAACCTCGGCGAAATCTTTTACCCTTTCGCAAACCGGCCGGTATATACCTGGCTGCCTTTTAACCTTTAAAAAACCCTTAACATCACCCATCAGTATATTCTCCCAAATCAGCTTTCTTAAGAACTTTTCTCTCTTCCAATATACGCTTATATTCTAAAGGCATAACCTTGATAAAAAGATTTGCATACTTATGGAAATTAGCAAGGACCTCTTTTGCTTTGGGGCTCTGCGTATATTTGTGGTGATTAAACAACAATTTTTTGATTGTTTCTATATCCTGAGCATCTATCTTTTCTAAGCCGACCATTCCCAAGTTACATCTTTTCTTAAAATCGCTACTTTCATCCAGACAATAAGCGATCCCGCCGGACATTCCGGCTCCAAAATTCCTACCGCATTTGCCCAAAATAACAACCCTTCCTCCGGTCATATATTCACAACCGTGATCACCTAATCCTTCAACAACCGCGTTTAACCCGGAATTCCTAATACAGAACCTTTCTCCGGCAACCCCTCTGATATAAGCCTCTCCGTTAATTGCACCGTAAAAAGTAGTATTACCGATAATAATATTTTCATCCGGTTTATAGTCAACCAATCTATCCGGATAAATTATAATTTTTCCTCCTGATATCCCTTTACCCACATAATCATTGGCCATACCCTCAAGAGCAAAAGTTATCCCTTTAGCTAAAAAAGCCCCGAAACTCTGTCCGGCTACACCTTTAAAATTACATTTAATCGTATCTTCGGGCAGCCCGCTTTCGCCAAACCTTTTGCAAACCTCTCCACTTAACATTGCTCCTGTGGTACGATTTACATTTTCAATCAACTGCTCTATATGAACGTTTTGTGATTTCTCTAATGCCGGCATGGATAATTCTATAAGTTTTAAATCCATAATTTTATCGATACCATGATCCTGCTCTTTACAATAATGCGTAATTACCGATTCAGGCACCTGCGGTTTAAAAAGAATTTTAGAAAAATCTATTTCCTTTGCCTTCCAAGGTAAAATCTCCTGATTTAACTCTAATAAATCAACCCTTCCCACCATATCCTCTAATTTCTTTATGCCTAAAGAGCTCATAATCTGGCGCAGCTCATTGGCAATAAAAATAAAATAATTTATAATATATTCCGGCCTGCCGGTAAATCTTTTCTCTAAAACCTCATCTTGGGTAGCAATCCCTACCGAGCAATTATTTAAGTTGCAATGCCGCAGCATTACGCACCCTAATACGATTAATACCGCAGTGCAGAAACCAAACTCCTCAGCGCCAAGTAATGCAGCAATAGCTACATCGCGTCCGGTACGCATCTGACCGTCGGTTTGCAAACGAACCCTACTTCTTAAATCATTTAACACCAAAGTCTGATGAGTTTCTGAAAGGCCTAGCTCCCAAGGAAGACCAGCATATTTAATCGAGCTCAATGGAGATGCCCCGGTACCACCGTCCTGGCCTGAAATAAGAATCATATCCGCATGCCCCTTTGCCACGCCAGCAGCTACTGTACCTACACCAATTTCAGAGACCAATTTTACGCTAATGCGCGCTCTAGGATTGGCATTCTTCAAATCAAAGATAAGTTGCGCTAAATCTTCGATTGAATAAATATCATGGTGGGGAGGAGGTGAAATTAAAGTAACTCCCGGAGTAGTATAACGAGTCTTGGCAATTATTGCGCTTACCTTATGCCCAGGAAGCTGGCCTCCCTCGCCGGGTTTTGCTCCCTGAGCAATTTTAATCTGGATTTCATCGGCATTAACTAAATAAGTTGTAGTTACGCCAAACCTACCAGAAGCAACCTGCTTAATTGCGCTTCTAGTGGAATCGCCGTTTGGTAAAGGAGTAAAACGCGATGGATCTTCTCCCCCTTCTCCGGTATTAGACTTTCCCTTCAATTTATTCATAGCAATAGCAATTGTTTCGTGTGTAGCGCGGCTAATCGAACCAAAACTCATTGCTCCGGTAGCAAATCTTTTTACAATCTCTTGGACCGGTTCAACTTCATCTAAGGAAATAGGTTTTTGTGTTTTAAATTTCAGTAAGCTTCTTAAAGTGGTAGGATTTTTTGACTGATCATTAATTAAGGCGGCAAACTCCTGATATTTCTTGGTATTATTATTGCGTACCGCATCCTGCAAAGCAGTAATACTATCCGGATTCCAGAGATGAAATTCTCCGTCGCGCCTCCACTGGTAAAGGCCGCCTGTTGCCAAGTAATCCTGCCCTTGAGGCCTTTTCGGAAATGCCCCAGTATGGCGCATAATAGTCTCTTTGGCGATTACACCTAAAGATGCACCGTTAATCCTAGAAACTGTACCAGTGAAATATTCATCAATCACACTTTCACTTAATCCCACCGCTTCAAAAATCTGGGCACCGCGATAGCTCTGTAAGGTTGATATACCCATTTTAGAAAGGACCTTTAAAATCCCCTTATCTACTGCCTTTATATAATTATGCTTGGCCTTTTTTGTATCCAGGTCAAGCTCTTTATCTTTAACCAAGCTCTCTACTGCTCTAAAGACTAAATACGGATTAACACAGTCTACTCCGTAGGCAAAAAGCAAGGCAAAATGGTTTACTTCGCGGGGCTCGGCACTTTCCAAAATAATACTGATCTGTGTACGCAAAGAACGCCGCACTAAATAATGGTGCAGCGCAGAGACTGCCAAGAGGCTTGGGAGGCTAGCATAATCTTTATTGACCCCTCTATCGCTTAAAATAATAAAACTATAACCTGCCTTTATGGCGGATTCGGCTGCCTGAAATATTTTTTTAAGCTCCTTGGAAAAATTAATTTTTTCGTCCGCTTGAAAAAGTAACGAGATAGTTTTAGTTTTAAAGCCATTCTTTTTTATTCTTCGTATTTTCTCAAGCTCGATATCGCTTAAAACCGGACGAGCCACTAATAATTTATGGCAATGATCCTCTCCGTCGCTTAAAATGTTCTTTTCCGGGCCCAGGTAGCTGGCCAAACTCATTACCAACTCCTCGCGGATAGGGTCAATCGGAGGGTTAGTTACCTGGGCAAACAATTGCTTAAAATAAGAAAACAAGAGTTGCGGCTTGGCTGAAAGCACAGCATGCGCAGTATCATTACCCATCGAGCCCACCGGCTCCTGGGAATTTTCAGCCATTGGTTTAATCAGTGTTTTTAAATCTTCACGCGTATAGCCGAAGGCTTTTAACTGCGTTAAAGTATCAGCCTTATCTTTTTTGGGGGTTTTCTCCGCCAAAGTATCTAACTCCAATATATTTTTCTTAACCCATTGCTCATATGGCCTCTCATGCGCGAGCTCTTTTTTTATCTGGCTATCTTCAATAATTCGCCCAGCTTTTGTATCGATAAAAAAGGCCTTCCCTGGTTCAAGCCGTCCCGAATGAAGAATATTAGAAGGTTTAATATTCAAAACTCCTACCTCAGAAGCCATAACCACAAAATCATCTTTAGTCACAATATAGCGGCAAGGCCGCAATCCGTTACGGTCAAGAACTGCGCCGATAGAATCGCCATCAGTAAACGCAATCGCTGCCGGTCCGTCCCATGGCTCGATAAGACAAGTATGATATTTATAAAAAACCCTCACATCCTGACTGAGCATATTATTCTGCTCCCAGGCAGCTGGTATTAACATCGAGATTGTATGCACAAGGCTTCTACCGGATAAGGTTAAAAGCTCAAAAACATTATCCAGGATCGCTGAATCACTACCGCCTGCAACGATTACCGGTAAAATCTTCTTTAAATCTTTGCTGAATAATTCACTCTTTAAAAAACTCTCTCGGGCACGCATCCAATTAATATTTCCTCTTAAAGTATTAATCTCGCCATTATGGGCAATAAATCTAAATGGCTGGGATAAATCCCAGGTAGGAAAAGTATTGGTCGAGTAACGCGAATGCACCAGGGCTAAAGCGCTTTTAATCTCCTTGGAACTTAGATCTAAAAAGAAACTTTCTACCTGATGCGGCATAAGCAGGCCCTTATAGATAAAGGTTCGGCTGGACAAACTTGGAATATAAAAAAAAGGTTTTTGTTTTATCTTAGAGGCACGGATAATATTTTCAACCTGCTTACGGATAATATAAAGTTTCCTTTCAAAAGCTAAAACGTCAACTATATTTTTATTGCGGCCAATAAAAATCTGTTCAATTTGCGGCTGAGTATCTTTTGCGGTTTTTCCAATATCCTGATTATTAACGGGAACCTTGCGCCAGCCTAAAAATATCTGGGCCTCATTATTAATAATATTCTCAAATGTTTCTTTGCAAAATTTACGCTCTAAGGCATCCTGCGGCAAAAATACTAATCCGGAAGCATACTTACCTTTTTGAGGCAGGCTAATATTTTCTTTTTTACATACAGAAACAAAAAATTCATGCGGAAATTGAATAAGCAAGCCGGCCCCGTCTCCGGTTTTAGGATCTGCCCCGGTTGCGCCGCGATGAGCAAGACGCCTTAGGACTTCCAGGCCTTGCCTGACAATATCATTGCTCTTATTCCCTTTAATATTACAAACAAACCCAACGCCGCATGAATCATGTTCAAACTGCGGGTCATATAAACCTTGTTTTTTCGGTAAATGCGTATATCTCATATATTTGTTTTCCACCTATCTGCATTAATGCTCAATTTTTTTATTTTTGCCCGCATGGTATTGCGATTTATTCCCAAAATGCGCGCTGCCTTTAGTTGATTGCCTTCACAACGTTCCAGAGTTTGTTCAAGCAAAGGCTTCTCTATTGCCTCTAAAACAGATTTATAAAGTACCCCTTTTTTTTCAATAAACAAAGAATTTTCCAGCTCTATTACTTTATCTTTAATAAAAGCCAGATCCCTTATGCAGTCTTTCTTGACTACTCGGATTACATCATTTCCAGATTCACTTCCGGATAAGGCGTAACCTTCCTGCTCTAACATTTTAGTCAAGGCCTCTTTAGCCTTTAATTCATCTTCTGTGATAAGTATAGTAATCATAAATTGCCTAAACTTTATGCATGCCTGGCGATAAAAAAAGACGTTCACTTTGGCAAAAAACAACCTTGGCCATCATGAACGTCTATGTTCTTTTTGTTATAATTTAGGCACTACAATGTGCCTAAATATACAAGTAAAAATAAGGTTATTTTGGTAACCTATTTTATAAACAACATTTCGCGATACTTAGGTAAATCCCAGGCATCATCGGAGACCACGCATTCAAGCTGATCAACATGCTTTCTAATGTGCTCCATCAAAGGCTTAAGTCCCTCAAAATAAAGCTCTGCGCGCTTCTCATTGCTTACCTTACTGGCCTTCTCAAGCAGCTTAATCATTTCACCGACATTCCTGCGTACATAATAAATCTTGGCAACTATTTCAGCCAAATGCTCCTTCTTATCCTTTAACGCCGCAACATCAACTTTTAAACCGGCATCCTTCTGTAATTTTACTAGCGCATCCAAATTTAACGCTAACAATTTTTCATATTCATAACCTGCCGGGACTACTGAGGCATTGACCATCTCATTTAAAGTATTGGCCTCGATTTCAAGGGTCAGGTTATACATGTGGATCCAGATATGGTAACGGGCGACCAGTTCTTCTTTGGAAAAAACTTTATATTTCTCAAAAAGAGCAATATTCTCTTTTTTGGTTAGAGCCTCTAGCGACTCATAAGTCGAAGCAATATTCGGCAATCCACGCTTCTTGGCTTCCTTAATCCACTCCTCTGCATAATTATTCCCCTCAAAACGAATATCTTTAGTCTCTTTAACGATCTTAGAAATTACCAAGAGTACCGCAGAATTAAAATCCTTCCCCGTAGACGTGGCCCGCTTAATGCTATCCGCAACATAATCCAGACTTTCAGCAATAATCGTGTTAATTACCGCAATAGGTGTTGAGATGTTTTGCGATGAACCGACGGCGCGGAATTCAAACTTAGCGCCGGTAAAAGCAAAAGGCGAGGTACGATTACGGTCAGTTGTATCCTTATTAAACTTAGGCAAGCGGGCTAACCCCAAATCAATAATATCGGCTTTGGAAACCTTAGATTTAACCCCTTTCTCAATCATATTCAGAATAGAGGTAAGTTGCGCGCCCAAGAAAACACTAATGATTGCCGGCGGAGCTTCATTGGCGCCCAAGCGGTGCTCATTACCGGCTAGAGCAACGGAAGCACGCAGGAGATCGGCATGCAAATAAACTGCTCTTAAAACCGCAGCCAACACTGCTAAAAACTGTAAATTATCTTCAGGAGTCTGCCCAGGATTAAGCAGATTATTACCTAAATCATCCGCCAGCGACCAATTTAGGTGTTTTCCGCTTCCGTTTATGCCGGCAAAAGGCTTCTCATGTAAAAGACAGACCATACCATGCCTTAAAGCAACTTTTTTCATCAACTCCATAAGTAGCTGATTGTGGTCAGCGGCTATATTTGACTCTTCAAATATCGGAGCAAATTCATACTGATGCGGCGCAACCTCATTATGCCGGGTCATTACAGGAATTCCCAACTTATAGGCTTCAACAGCCACTTCAAACATAAAATTAACTACACGTTCTTTAATCGTGCCAAAATATTGATCCTCTAACTGCTGCCCCTTAGGTGACGGCGCGCCAACCAAAGTACGGCCGGTCATAATCAAATCCTGGCGTAAATTATAATAGTTTTTATCAATTAGAAAATATTCCTGTTCCGGCCCACAGGTGGAAAATACTTTCTTTACATCTTTACGACCGAAAAGCTTTACCAATCCTATAGCAGCATTATTTAATGCTTCATCTGAACGTAAAAGCGGTAATTTTTTATCTAACGCCTCGCCATGGTAAGAAATAAATATCGTGGGGATACATAAAGTTTTACCAAGTGTACTTTCAATAATAAATGCCGGGCTTGAAGGATCCCAGGCAGTATAACCTCTGGCTTCAAAAGTCGCGCGAATTCCTCCTGAGGGAAAACTTGAGGCATCCGGCTCACCCTGGATTAATTTATTGCCTGAAAATTTTTCAATTACTTTTCCCGGAGCAGTAATAGAGATGAAACTATCGTGCTTCTCTGCAGTCAGGCCGGTCATCGGCTGAAACCAATGCGTATAATATGTGGCGCCTTTGGCCATCGCCCAGTCTTTCATGGCACCGGCAATCTCATTCGCCTGTTCCATGGTAATGGTCTTGCCCTCAGACATCCAAAGCTTAAAAGCTTCAAAGGTAGGCTTAGAGATATGCTTCTGCATAGTTTCGGTGTTAAAAGTATTTTCTCCAAAATAAGAAGAAACCTTTTTCGGAGAATCAATTTTTTCCAAGTCAGTGCTCTTAATTTTAAATAAAACCTTCTGTCTTATGCTCATTTTCCCCCCCTTGCACATTAAAAGAATATTGGATTTATCTTACCACAATCAGCAAAAATTAAAAGAGGCATTCTCTAATACACCAGAACGCCTCTGTTCTCTAATTACAAGTAAAAAAGAATCATTTCTGGTAACTTCAATCTTCTTAAAAACCAGGTGACGGTTCTCTTAAGAAAGAGAACCGTCACCTGGTTTTCCTACCCTATCGCCACTGCCCCGCGTTCTTCAGTGCGGATACGGATGCATTCTTTAAGATCGAGGACAAATATTTTTCCATCTCCGGTTTCACCGGTTTTGGCGCCTTTAACAATTGCCTTGATTGTCGGTTCAAGATAATTATCGTTTACGGCAATCTCAAGGCGGATTTTTCGCAGGAGATTCCCGGTTTCTTTAGAACCGCGGTAGACTTCAGTGATACCTTTCTGGCGGCCATGGCCTAAAACTTCGCTTACGGTAATCAGGTTTACTTCTACCTTATACAGCTCCTCCTTTACTTCTTCTAGCTTATACGGTTGAATTATAGCAATCACTAGTTTCATATTATCCTCCTTTGTAAACTCTAGCTCTAAGTTTTAAGTTATAAGCTGTAAGCTTAAAACTTGCCGCTTACGGCTTATGGCTTAGAGCTTTCATTCAAGTATCGTATATGCCCTCTCACGATGCTGGGTAAGGTCAAGACCGACCAGCTCATCTTTCTCACTTACACGCATCCTAAAGAAAATATCTACGAGCTTATAAATAATAAAAGTAGCAATAAAAGTATAGCTTACTGCAACCGTAACCGCCAATAATTGTATAAGTAACTGCTTAGGATTACCATATAATAAACCGTCCGCTCCTGCCGGATTTATTGCTTTAGAAGCCAATACCCCGGTTAAAAGCGTACCCAGTATTCCTCCTACGCCATGCACGCCGAAGGCATCCAAAGAATCATCATAACCAAACCGCGGTTTAGTTACTGCAACCGCGATAAAACAAATTATACTGGCAGCAATACCGATAATAATTGCTGAAATCGGGCTTACAAATCCCGAAGCAGGAGTAACAGTGGCAAGCCCAGCAATCGAACCGGTTACAATACCAAAAACCGTAGGTTTGCCATTACGTATCCACTCCAAGAACGCCCAGCTTAAACCGGCTGCGGCTGCAGCAGTATTAGTAGCAATAAAAGCGCTTACTGCAATTCCATTTACCGCCAAAGCGCTGCCGGCATTAAAACCATACCAGCCAAACCATAAAAGCGCAGTTCCTAAAACTACAAAAGGGAGGTTATGTGGAGACGGTGTATGCTCCAAGTTCTTTCTTTTACCAATGATAATAGTAGAAACTAAAGCTGCAATTCCGGCGCTAGTATGCACAACAATACCTCCGGCAAAATCAAGCACGCCAAGGTTTCTAAGCCAACCTCCTACTCCCCAAATCCAGTGACACAAAGGATCATAAACAAAGGTTGCCCAAAGTAGGGTGAAAACTAAGAAAGCCGAAAACTTCATCCTTTCGGCAAAAGCACCAATAATAAGCGCTGGAGTTATAACAGCAAACATCATCTGAAAAACCATAAATGCCTGATGCGGAATAGTCACAGAATAACCCGCATAAGGAGCTGCCCCCACTCCGTTTAAACCAAACCAACTAAGGCCTCCCCAAAACCCATTTCCTGGAGCAAAAGATAGGCTATAACCAAAAATTATCCATTGTAAAGACAACAGACATAAAGCAACAAAACATTGCATTAAAACGCTTAAAATATTCTTGCGCCTGACCATGCCTCCGTAGAAAAAAGCAAGGCCGGGAGTCATCAGCATTACAAACGCCGCCGACATCAGAACAAACAACGTATCCGCTTGATTAATCATCTCACCTCCCATAAATAGTTTCTTCTCTTAAACCCCATTTCCCGATTGGGCTGGAAACTGTTTCGATTAATTTGCTCAACTGGATAACCAATTGCGTAAAAATAGGGTAAGTAAATTCCGCCATAATACATGGCGGATTCGCCACGATTTCTGGCGAAAAAAAAGCGCCTTTACGGTTATTTTATAAACCGTATTGGCGCTTACATTGCGCTTCTTCAATATAAACACTACTGTGTGCTTATATTAATCTATAATAGTACAAGTAAACAACTACCTGTTTTGGTAACTTAAATTAAATTTTGCGAAGCAAAATTTATCCTGAGTCCACAATAAGCTTTTATCTACAGACGAAGGATCTCTAATTCCTACCCTATCGCCACTGCCCCGCGTTCTTCAGTGCGGATACGGATGCATTCTTTAAGATCGAGGACAAATATTTTTCCATCTCCGGTTTCACCGGTTTTGGCGCCTTTAACAATTGCCTTGATTGTCGGTTCAAGATAATTATCGTTTACGGCAATCTCAAGGCGGATTTTTCGCAGGAGATTCCCGGTTTCTTTAGAACCGCGGTAGACTTCAGTGATACCTTTCTGGCGGCCATGGCCTAAAACTTCGCTTACGGTAATCAGGTTTACTTCTACCTTATACAGCTCCTCCTTTACTTCTTCTAGCTTATACGGTTGAATTATAGCAATCACTAGTTTCATATTATCCTCCTTTGTAAACTCTAGCTCTAAGTTTTAAGTTATAAGCTGTAAGCTTAAAACTTGCCGCTTACGGCTTATGGCTTAGAGCTTTCATTCAAGTATCGTATATGCCCTCTCACGATGCTGGGTAAGGTCAAGACCTATAGCTTCTGACTTCTCATCAACCCTAACCCCAATAAAAATATCCACTAATTTATAAATAATAAAGGTTACAACTCCTGTATAAACAATGGTTACACCTACAGCTAAAGCCTGTGTCAGGAATTGTTTAGGATTACCAAAAAATAACCCATTGGCTCCAGCAGGATTAATCAGCTTAGAAGCAAATAATCCTGTAGCTAACGCCCCCCAGATTCCTCCTACACAGTGTACGCCAAATGCATCCAAAGAATCATCATAACCAAAAAGCGGCTTGATTACAGTCACGGCAATAAAACAAACTACACTCACCAATAAACCAATAACTATAGCTCCAATTACACCCACAAAACCTGCTGCAGGAGTAATCGCGACTAAGCCTGCGACTGCACCAGAACAGACACCAAAAATGGTAGGCTTTCCATTATGCATCCATTCGATCAAAGCCCAAGCTAAACCCGCAGCCGCTGCTGCGGTATTAGTTACCACAAACGCATTTACCGCTAAGCCGTTTGCCGCTAACGCACTGCCGGCATTAAAACCAAACCAACCAAACCACAAAAGCACTGTGCCTAAAACCACAAAAGGCATGTTATGCGGCGTAGGAACATTTTTATCCAGGTTACTTCTTTTACCTAATACGATTGCCGTAACCAAAGCTGCAATACCGGCATTGATATGCACAACCGTACCTCCGGCAAAATCCAAAGCGCCTAAATTTCTTAACCAACCACCCATTCCCCAAACCCAGTGGCATAAAGGATCATAAACAAACGTTGCCCAAAGCAAAGTAAAAATCAAAAACGCGGAAAATTTCATCCTTTCGGCAAACGCGCCAATAATCAAAGCCGGTGTAATTATGGCAAACATCCCTTGAAAGACCATAAACGCTTGATGTGGTATTGACCCTGCGTAGTCCGCGTAAGGCTCTAAACCTACTCCATTTAAACCCATCCATTGTAAACCTCCCCAAAATCCATTTCCCGGATGAAAAGATAGGCTATAACCAACCAAAACCCACTGAAGGCTTAAAACACACATGATAATAAAACATTGCATCAAAACACTTAAAACATTTTTGCGCCGCACCATGCCTCCGTAGAAAAAAGCAAGGCCGGGAGTCATCAGTAAAACAAGGGCTGATGAAATTAAAACCCATGCTGTATCACCTGAATTCATTTGGCTCCTCCTATGTTAAAAATCAACATCTAACTGAAACGTTACGGTATTTTTTGAATTCGGATTATTATAAACATCATATGCAAGTATCGCTACGATATTATTCGTAAACTTCCAGGCAAATCCGTAATTAAGCGCGCCGTAAGATGACTGCGTTCCCTGATAATCCACACATAACCAAAGCCTGTCACTTATCTCTGAAATCGTGCGTTCCCAAGCAATCATCGGCCCGGAATTATCACGCTCTCCATTTTTATCCCGCAAAGTCCTGCCATTACCGTTAAAATAACCGACAGAGAACCTACCTAAATTAAACTTACCTATAGAAGCAGTTTTTGCTGCCCTCAAGTACCAAACATTGTTATTGGTAAAATTATGCTTATAACCCATATCATATACACCGATTGCAAATGCAGGCATATAGTTAAAATAGGCGCTTTCAGGTACGCCGAATTTAAAATGAAAATATACCGGCCACTTGTCCAGTATGGAGCCAAAACCCTTTTTGTAATCAAAACCAGTCTCTGCCATTATTTTACCTAAAGGCGACCAAAATTTACCTAAAAAGTTATCTTCCGGCTTATTGGATAACAAACTAAAAGTTGGTCCATAAACTTGTTGAACATAAAGCTGATTATCATTATGATCCCTGCTCTTAACCGGCGTGTAGTTATCTACGGTTAAATGGATCAAACCATAAGGTTGAATATCGGTTGAAGGAGCCCAAATAAGCGTTGAAGGTGTTGCATAACATACAGAGAACAGAAAACAGAGGACAGAAAACAGAAAAAACAAAATCATTGATAATTTTCGCATTTTTCTCCTTTTTATTATTATGCCCGTGTTGCGCTTAAATTGCTTTTAAAAACAAAAAGCGCCTTTCTAAACCCCTCTCAGTAACACCCCGCGCTTATAAGGAATTGCGCGGGTGTGCCCTTGTTGGGCAAAAGACGCCTGCGTCTGGTTAAAACAAAAAAGGCGCTCTATTTTCATAGAACGCCGTTGTTTAAATCTTACACTTCAATGTGTTTTACATTACTACAAGTAAAGAATAACTAAATCTGGTAACCAAATTAAATTTTGCCAAGCAAAATTTATCCTGAGTCTACAATAAGTTTTTATCTAGAGACGAAGGATATTATCTATCTAAATGTTTTTTTGCCTTAGCTCTAACTTTTTGCATCATCTTAACTACGCTAACATGAGATATCCCCATACGATTACCTATATCCCTGGTAGTTAAGCCCTGGCTAAAATAAGCAAGCAGCTTTTTCTCTCTTGGGCTAAAACCGTTATTTTGGATATTTTGCGCCAGAAACTTATTGTGTAAATCTTCCCGGCAATCAGGACAAGACCAAAATTTACCCAAAATATCCTCTATGGTTGATTTCTCATTCGTGCTCAGGTGAGTATCAATACTAATAATATTGGAATACTCATTTACTTTTCGAATATGGTTCCTCAAGTGAAAATAACACCCCTGTAAAATATAGCTATCAGTTTTATCGTTAAGTTTCCCTTTTAAGAAATTACTCCAAAGGTGGATTGAAGCCTCTTGGTACAGATCATCATGGTTAAAGGAACGGTAGCGTCCGTTTAACTTATAGGCAATCCGCTTAATTGTTGGCGATAATTTATGATACAGCTCCTCAAAACTCATTGCTATTCCTTTTTTCGTTAGCAGCAAATTATACTTAACTTGTCGTGGGACAGTCCCTACTAGATATACTAATCTCCCGTACAATAAAAAACGTCCTCACCCTTTTATCGGGTAAGGACGCCTTAGTCCTGACCAACAAAAAGCCTCCTAAGCAAACCTAACCGCCTAGAAGACTTCTGTGTCTTTTACTACAACGCTGTAATCTAATTAAAGCATACCATACCTTTTACTACTGTCAAGGTAAATTCTTTTTTCTTCTCGCTTTAATAAATTCAACTATAACCGGTATTATCGAGATACTAATAATTAGTAGCGTAACTACAGAAAAATTTTCTTTCACAATAGGAATATTTCCGAAATAAAAACCTCCAAACACAAAGATTGCTACCCATAATATGCCCCCTATTACATTATAGATAAAGAATTTGGCATAATCCATACGCACGATACCTGCGATAAACGGAGCAAACATCCTTACTATAGGTATAAACCTGGCTAAAATAATTGTTTTGCCGCCATACTTTTTATAGAAATGGTGGGTCCGGTCCAAATGTTCTTTCTTAAAAAAAGGGATGTGTCTAGCGGAAATCAGCCGATTTCCTAAATATTTCCCGATAGCATAATTGACACTATCGCCTAAAATCGCCGCAAACATGAGAATTCCGGACAAAACAAAAGGATTAAATGTTCCTTGGGCGGAAAAAGCGCCTAACACAAAAAGAAGCGAATCCCCGGGCAGAAACGGCGTTACCACAAATCCGGTCTCCGCAAAAATAACCCCAAAAAGTATAAGATATGTCCACAAACCGCACTGCTGGATTAAAACACTAAGGTAGGTATTAAAATGAAGTAATACATCGATTAACTTTGGGAAAAATTCCATGAATTGTAAGCCAGCTCAACCTCTCCTATAACTACCTCTTACCTCTAATATCTTTAGCTAGAATTATGGCTTCTGCCACTTCACGCATGGATTTACGCATATCCATGCTTTGCTTTTGAATCAGCCGATAAGCCTCTGAAGGCAAAATATTAGCTTCCTGAGACAGAATATCCTTTGCCCGTTCGACTAATTTACGGATGGTAAGAGCCTCCTCTGCGGAGCGCGCGCGTAAATCAAGCTCTGCGTTTTCAATAGCAATGGCTGCCTGATTAGCCAAAGCCGTCAGAAGATCCAATTCATGCTTGGAAAATTTATGCTTTTTAGAAGTATAACAATTAAGCACTCCAATAACTCTTCCCTTGACTGCCAGCGGAACGCAGGCTAAAGAACAAAGACCCTCTTTTCTAGCAATATCCTGGTTCAGGTAGCGCGCATCGGTCTTAATATCCAAGATACACATCGGCTTGTTCTCCTGTGCCACCGCGCCGGCTATCCCCTGGCCTAAACGGATATTCGGCTTCTTATTATATGCCTCGGATATTGATTGGGTAGCTTTAACCACCAGCTCTTTTTTCTCCGGGTCAAGCAGCATTAAAGAAGAAATTTTAGAATTCATAATTTCAGCGGTAACCTGCACCACTAAACGTAAAATTTCCTCCAAATACATTCCCGAGGTAAGCAAATTCGCCACTTTTGAAATAGCCTCGATCTGTTTTACGTATATTTCATAATTTTCCTTCTTTTTCACCACCATCTATTCTCCTAATATTTAAGATTCCCTTAGCTTCTGCCTAATTTTTCTAATTTTTACCGAAGAAAAATTATTTAAAAACTTATTCATTTCATAAAGCCACTCTAGCTTCTTTTTTACAGGAATACTTATGAACCTGAGAATACGTTCATCTTCACTCTCCCATTTAAAAATCATGCGTTCACCCTTAATCTTTTTATCCGCTTTAATGCGTCTATATCAAGCTTATCAACAATACGTCCCGCTTTTTTTTTCATTTTAATCAAACCATCAATTGATAACAATGGTATTCTTATGCTCCCGCTCCTAACCCAAATAATATCATTTCTTGCTTCTCCAAAAGTAAACGGCGCCTCTATTATTATATCGACTTCCTCAAAACTACTATTTTTATAGAAATTCACCGCTTTTAAATTCTTCTTTCGTATTAAATATTCTCTAGTTTTTTTATCAGCTATCTGAATCCAATCAATAGGTTGTTTGCTGCGGTAATTGTTTCTTTTCAGAATAATTAAACAATTCTTAAGATTATCCTCGCTCATTTCAAGCATTATATCCAAATCAGCAGTACTTCTTAAGGCCCCATGCAAATTAACAGCAATACCGCCGATAACGATATATTGAATTTTATGTTTTTGAAATTCACGTAAGATATCTTCATAGATGAACATTTTACTACCTAGGTTTAAGTTTTATTTTATCCAAGAATCTCCTCACGCGAACTAAAGCTTCTTTTAAATTATCCATACTAGAAGCATAAGAGATTCTAATATAACCTTCTGCGCTTGTACCAAAAGCCGTGCCTGGAACAACCGCCACCTTTTCTTCTTCCAGCAGCTTGCGCGAAAATTCAATTGAACTTAATCCTGTACTTTTAATACAAGGAAAAACATAGAAAGCCCCTTGCGGCCGAGAACATTTTAATCCTAAAGAATTTAACTCAAATACCATAAGCTCTCTCCGGCGATTATATTCGCGTTTCATCTGCTCAACTGATCTTGCGCCGCTAATCAAAGCTTCTGCCGCTGCCATTTGGCTGGTAATTGGCACGCACATAATCGTATACTGATGAATCTTGGTCATCGCCGCGATAATCTCTTTCGGGCCGCAAGCAAAACCCACCCGCCAGCCGGTCATCGCATAGGATTTGGAAAATCCGTTAAAATAAACCGTATTTTTCTTTGCTCCAGACAAAGTCGAAAAAGCAACATGTTCAAAATCGTAGGTTAAATCGCCATAAACCTCGTCGCTGATACAAAGTATTTTATGCTTCAATAAAACTTTATTTATCTCTTCTAATTCCTTACGCCGATAAGAAACTCCAGTAGGATTAGTGGGATAATTCAAAACAATTCCTTTGGTTTTCTTATCAATATGTTTTTCCAAAAGTTTAGGGGTAATTTTAAAACCATCTTTGGAAGTATCGATATAAATCGGAGTACCCCCTGCAAGCTCTGTAATCGGCCCATATGAAACATAACTTGGCTGTGGAACCAGTATTTTATCACCGGGGTTAATTATCGCCCGCATGAGCAAATCCAAACCTTCACTAACTCCTACCGTAATTAATATTTCTTCATCCGGGCAATAATCTAAACCATATTTATTTTTTAAAAAACGGCTGATCCCCAAACGCAGTTTATACAACCCCTTATTTGAGGTATAACTGGTAAACCCCTGCTCCAGAGAATAAACTCCCGCTTCACGAATCTGCCAAGGAGTAACAAAATCCGGCTCACCTACGCCCAAAGATATAACATCCTTCATCCCAAGCACTAAATCAAAGAACGCCCGAATTCCGGATGGCTGCATAACTTGAACTTTTTTTGAAATAAGATCTTTCATTTTTTATAGGCCCTAAAAACTAAGCCATAAGCTTTAAGTTATAAGCTGTAAGCTTAAAACTTACCGCTTACAGCTGACAGCTTGTTTAATAGGATATCGCTATCCTCTTATTCTCCGACTTCTGCTTCAGGATTACTCCGTCTTCCTTGTATTTCTTTAATAAAAAATGTGTCGCTGTGCCGCGCACATTTTCTAAACAGGAAAGCTTCTCTGCCACAAAATTGGAAACCGTATGCAAATTCTTACCTTCTACAACCACCAGTAAATCATATGTGCCGCTGATTAAATAACAGCTAGTGACCTCAGGAAACGAATAGATGCGCTCGGCAATCTTCTCAAAACCCAGATCCTTCTGCGGAACGATATTCACTTCAATTAAAGCCCTAACCTCAGATTCATTATCTCTAACCAAATCCTTGTTAATTACTGCCTTATATTTTAAAATTGCTCCCTCTTTTTCGTATTTCTTAATCGCTTTTTTAACGTCCTCAGGCTTCCTGCAGGTCATCTTGGCAATATCTTCTATACTTGCCCGGCCATCTTTTTCTAAAATCTCTAAGATCTCATCCATTCTGGCTCCTCCAGCTAAATGCGGCAAATATCCGCACCTTTTCGTTTATGCTCTGAATTTTTGTACATTCTTTTTACCTTGTTAATTTTACTGCTACCAACAATCTGTTTTCGATTATTACAAAACCTATCTAAGATATCATCCAGTTCATTATAAGTTATCCCCATCTCTCCTTCATCAGTCTGCCCCTGCCAAAGCCCGGCAGTAGGCGGCTTGGTAATAATATTTTGCGGTATCTTCAACTCCTGCGCAAGTTGACGCACCTGGCGCTTGAATAAATCCGCAATCGGTAAAATATCCACTCCGCCGTCGCCATATTTGGTGAAATACCCAACCATAAGTTCAGATTTATTTCCTGTTCCGCATACTAAGTAATTTAGCTTATTAGCAAAATAATAAAGCGTGCTCATACGCAGGCGGGGCTTAAGATTCCCTCTGGCTAAGCCTCCTGCCTGAGGCAGAACTCTTAAGAAATCATTATATACGCCGCAAAGGTCTACCAGCTTTGATTTAAGATTAAACTTCCTGGCAACTAATCGAGCATCCTTTAGATCCTGTATATTACTATTACAAGGCATAAATAGGACCAGCATATTATTCTTACCTACTGCCTCTTTACACAAAGCAGCCACTACGGCAGAATCTATCCCTCCGGAAAGCCCCATCACAATACCCTTGGCCCCAGAATCCTTAATCTGTTTCTTGATCCAGAAAACAATTTTATTTTTCATGCACCTAAACTCCAAGAAATATTATTTTGGTTATATTCAAGAGATAATGAAAGGATTATATACCACTAAATAGAGAGGGTCAAGAGGATAAATTAGCCGACTATTTTAGTTCTTCAGGATGATGCTTAACTACCTTTGCCTCAACCATATAAATTACATCTTCGGCAATGTTAGTAGTATGGTCGCAAATACGCTCAAGATAACGGGCAATAAGTATCAACGCCACAGCTCGGTCTGCAGTTTTAGCATCGCGCGCCAGATATTCACTAACCAATTCATCCTGCACCAAATTACGTAAACGATCGGCTTCTGAATCCGCCAAAACTACTTGACGGGCTAAATACGCATCCCTTTTGACAAAAGCATCAATCGCATCATGCACCATGTTTTGTGCCACCTGGGAAAGCTTAGGAATATCGACTAATGGCTTAAGTAAAGGTTTATCAATCAACCCTAAAGACTTTTGCGCAATATCCAATGCTATATCGGCAATACGTTCAAGCTCGTTATTTATCTTCATCCCGGTTGTAATATACCTTAAATCGCCTGCCATCGGCTGGTAGCGGGCAATAAGATCGATACATTTCTCATCTATGGCCAACTCAAGTTCGTCAATTTTATTATCGGTATCAATTACTTCCTGAGCCAGGTATTTATCACGGTTTTTCAATGACTCAATAGATTTAAAGATTGCCTCCTGGGCAAACACCGCCATCTTCAAAATCTCTTTATGCAATTCTTTTAATTCTTCGTCTAGATGTCTTAACATTAAGTACCTCCTGTTTTCCCATTGTTATTCCCGCGAAAGCGGGAATGACATAGTTAAATCTTTAACCGTAACGGCCGGTAATATAGTCTTCTGTTTTCTTGTCTTTTGGCCTAGTAAAAATATCTTCTGTTTTAGCAAACTCAACTAACTCGCCTAAAAGCATAAAACCCGTATCATCGGAAACACGCGCTGCTTGCTGCATATTGTGTGTAACAATTATTATAGTATAGTTATTCTTGAGTTCACGCATTAATTCTTCAATACGGCTGGTTGCCTGCGGGTCAAGCGTAGAACATGGTTCATCCATCAGTAAAATCTCAGGCTTTACCGCAATCAATCTGGCAATACAAAGCCGCTGTTTCTGTTCCAGCGATAAACTAAGCGCTGATTTATTAAGCTTATCTTTTAATTCATCCCATAAAAGAACGGATTTCAAACTACTTTCGACTACCTCATCCAGCTTTAATCTAGTCAACCCTTCAGCATGTACTTTCTGGCCAAAAACAATATTTTCATAAATAGATAGGGGAAACGGATTAGGCCGCTGAAACACCATTCCCACTTTCTTACGTAATCTCACCAGATCAGTTTTATCCGAAATTATATTCTCCGCATCAATAATTACCTCTCCTTTTACGCGTACACCTTCAATAAGGTCGTTCATCCGGTTAAATACCCGTAATAAAGTCGACTTACCACAACCCGAAGGCCCGATCATCGCGGTAATCTGATTTTGGGTGAAATGCGCGTTTACATTTATAAGCGCTTGAAAATCACCATACCATAAATTCAATTTATCTACCAAAATATCCGCCATTATCCGAATTTCCCTCTGATATATCCATCCGTACGCTGGTCACTTGGCACAGTAAATATTTTCTCTGTTTTATCCAGTTCCACTAGCTCACCTAATAAGAAGAAAGCTGTGCGATCACCGACTCTGGCTGCCTGCTTAACATTATTAGTCACCAAAACTATTGTGTAGTCTTTCTTCAGCTTAACAATCGCCTCTTCAACTTTAGCGGTTGAAATCGGATCCAGTCCGGAACACGGCTCATCAAATAAAATTACCTCGGGGCTAACAGCCAGCGTCCGGGCAATGCAAAGCCTCTGTTGCTGGCCGCCAGATAATTTAAAAGCTGACACATCAAGCCTGTCCTTAACTTCTTCCCAAAGATATGCTTGTTTTAATGAACCCTCAACAACCTCAGATATCTTATTGCGGTTTTTCTCTCCATGCATTTTCACACCATAAGCCACATTCTCAAAAATGGACAAGGGTAAAGGTAGAGGCAAAGCAAAAACCATTCCCACTCTTTTACGTAAACCTTCAATATCTATTTTTCTTATATCTTCTTGATCAAACTCTAAACTTCCACCCATTTTAAAACCCGGATGTAAGTCATTCAAACGGTTGAGCATACGCAGAAAACTTGTCTTTCCGCTATTGGACGGACCGATTACACTCAAAATCTCATTATCCTCCACCTCGATGTTCACGCCTTTTAAAGCATGAATCTGCCCAAACCAAATATTCAAATCTTTAGCTTTAAATTTCACCATTTCTTTTTCTTCCTGAAATTGTAACGAATAATTATAGCAACCAGATTCATAAACAAAACTAAAGATAACAAAACTAAAGCCGTGCCATAACGTATTTTTTCATCTACGTTGGGCACTTGAGTTGAAATTACATATAAGTGATACGGTAAAGCCATTGCCTGATCAAAAATAGATTTGGGAAGCCGTGGTAAATAAAAAGCAGCCACAGTAAAAAGAATCGGCGCAGTTTCCCCTGCTGCACGGCCTAAGCCAAGAATAGTACCAGTCAGAATTCCGGGTATTGCATTGGGCAAAACTATATGCCTTATAGTCTGCCATTTACTTGCGCCTAATGATAAACTTACCTCACGAAATGATTGCGGTACACTTTCCAGTGCTTCCCGCGATGTAGTAATAATTATCGGCAGAATCATTATCCCTAAAGTAAGGGAGCCGGATAAAATAGATGCCCCAAATTTTAAAAAGACAACAAAAAGCGCCAAACCAAATAAACCGTAGACAACTGAAGGCACACCGGAAAGATTCACTATTGCCAGCTTAATTATGCGGTTAAGTATGTTATCTTTGGCATATTCGCTCAAATAAATTGCTGCAAGTAAGCCTATAGGAAGTGCAAAGATTATGGCACCCAAAACTAGGTAAAAAGTTCCGATAATTGCCGGAAAAATACCTCCGGCACGCATTCCCAGGCGTGGAACATCCAATAAAAACTGCCAGTTAATTGCAGGCAGGCCTTTCTGAATAATAATTACCACAATCAGGCCAACAGGTACGACGATTAAAAGTGTTGCCAGAAAAAGAAAAAAGAATGCGATTCTTTGTGATCTTTGCGTATTACGCATCAGTTCCTTTTATGTAAAAATAGGTCTGCAGTAACATTGATAATAAAACTCATAATAAATAAAACTATACCGATAGCAAACAAGGCAAAATAATGTTCGCTGCCTACAACTGCCTCCCCCATTTCAGCGGCGATAGTAGCAGTTAAAGTACGTACCGGGACAAAAATGCTTTGCGGAATAACCGCTGCATTTCCGGTAATCATCATCACCGCCATAGTCTCACCGATTACGCGGCCTATACCAAGCATTACCGCAGCAACAATCCCTGAAGAGGCAGCCGGAAGCAAAACCCGATAAATTGTCTGCCAATGTGTTGCCCCTAAAGCAAAAGCACCTTCTTTATAACTCTTGGGCACCGAGTATAAAGCGTCTTCAGCAATTGAAACTATCGTCGGCATAGCCATAAAAGCTAAGATTATTGCTCCTGACAAAGCAGTAAGGCCTGTAGGCAAATGAAAAGTAGACTTTACCCATGGGACTAAAGTTACCATACCGATAAAGCCTAAAACTACACTGGGAATTGCAGCTAATAATTCGATCCCAGCTTTTAAAATTTCTTTGATTTTTAATGGGGCAATTTCGGCAATATAGACCGCACAAGCCACTCCTATAGGAATAGAGATAATTGCTGCTCCTAAAGTTACGATTAATGAACCCAATATTAACGGTAAAATCCCTAATTGCGCAGGCTCAGAAATGGGATACCAATTTTTACCTAAGAGGAAATTAAATGGAGTAACGGATTTAAATACCGATAGCCCTTCCTTAGCCAAAAATAAAAATATTAAAATTACAAAAAATATGGAAGCTAACCCTGAAATCAGGATTAGCTTCTCAATAATAAATTCTTTTAGCTTACGCATTATTTAACCGGCACAAAATCAGTTTTTGCTACAATCTCCTGTCCTTCTTTAGAAAGCGTAAAATCCAAAAACTTTTTCACTAACCCTAAAGCTTCTCCATTAGTATAAAGATACAAAGGCCGCGATATAGGATATCTGCCTTTCACCACGTTTTCTATTGTCGGCATGATATATTCGGATTTTTCATCTTTGGCAACCAAAATAACTTTCTGCTTAGGGCTGATATATCCCATACCATAATATCCTATTGCATTTTGATTCTGTGCTACTTCGTCTGCGATTGCCTGGCTTGATGACATAAGCAATGCACCAGGCGCAAATTCTTCAGGGCCTTTTTCATGGCCGCCTCGCAAAACATGCTCTTTAAAAAATACGTGCGTACCGGAGTTGATTTCCCTGGATAATATGACTATAGTTTTATCTTCCCCTCCAACTTCCTTCCAGTTTTTTATAGTACCCATAAATATTGCACGAAGCTGTTCTATAGTAAGTTTACTTACGGGATTTTTCGGGCTCACGACTACAACAATCCCGTCTAAAGCCACAATGTGCTCAACTGGTTTTACTCCTTTATTTTCGGCAAGCTGAATCTCTTCTTTTTTCATCGAGCGAGAGCACTCAGCAATATCACATGTTGAGTTAATAAACGCGGCTATTCCTGTACCTGAACCACCACCGGTTACTGCCACAAAATCTTCGGAATTTTTTTCCATATATTTCTCTGCCCAGGCTTGAGCCAGATTAACCATAGTATCAGAACCTTTAATCTGAATAGAATTTTTATCATTTCCAGCAAACGCCGAAGCCGTAAACATAAGTACGGCTAAAATAAATAAATCCTTTTTAAACATTTTAAATCCTCCATTTATCTTTACTGTATATTATACCTTATTTATACCAAACCAATGTTAAATCTACGTAAAATTAAATGCGCTATAATTTTTTAACATACGGGCGCATTTATCCTAAAGCGTTAGCGAAAGATCTTTTTAGAACACAAGCTTTAACTTAGTTCCCAGCACATTTGTATCTGTCCACTTCAGGCCGCTTTTTGTGGTTCTGAACATGTAATAGATTTCACCTTTGAGGTTTTTAGTTATACTCATTGTCAAACCGGCAGTAGACCTGCTTTCATTTAGCCTTTGTCCATCATCAAAAAGGATAAATAATTCCTCAGCAACAAACGGTTGAAATTCTAACTTGGTGAATTTCCACGGCGCCTTCACGGTAAGCTTATTGCGATACCTCCAGGTATCATCTTTATAATCAAAATGGTTATATTCGAGCCGGCTGCGGTCATCATATTTAAACCCTGCAAATTGGTTAGTAAAAGTAGCAGCAACATAAGGCTCATTTTCAACCAAAAATTTACCTTTGCTTTTATTAAGAACATGCCTGTATCCACCACCTATACTCCAATATTTATTTAGATTATAGAATAGCCCCAGATCATAATGCTGATAGTAAAAATCACTTGCATTTTCCCCCCAGCGAAACTCCTGTTCAAATACAAGCTTTAGATCTTTCTTAAGTTGCATCTCTTCCACATCAGTGTTCCAAATTTGAAAATCACCATCATCATAAGCATGGGCGTTAACTGATAAAAACAAAACCGCCCCTATCGCAACCAAAACTATCCTTTTCATATTCTCTCCTATTAAATAACTTGTTAATTTTAAATTCTGTCAATATACAGAATATCCCCAATAACACTAACTCGTTAAACATTTCACCTCCTTCCTTTTTAACTCTAAAGATAGTATAAAAGGAGGTAGTTAAATCCGCTTCAAAGGCAGGTAAAATGTAAGTAAAACTAAATGCGCCAATTATTTTAATTAGAGGCGCATTTATCCTGAAGAGCCCTAGATATGACCGAAGCGACGAAGGATCTCACTAAGAAAACTACCTTGGAAGTATAAACCAAAACTTCGAGCCTATTCCTTCAGTACTTTCAACGCCAACATTACCGCCATGCAGCTCGATAATATGCTTAACAATAGATAACCCAAGCCCGGTGCCTCCAAGCTGGCGCGAGCGGGCTTTATCTACACGATAGAAACGCTCAAAAATACGAAGGATATCTTTTGCAGGTATTCCTGGGCCGGAGTCCTCGATAACAATCTTTATCTTGTTTACAGGTTCTTCAGAATAAATCTTCACAAAGCCTTTTTCTTTATTATATTTAATAGCATTATCAATTAAGTTGGTAAATACCTGTTCGATCTTGCTCTTATCAGCGATGATCTCTAAGCTTTGAGGTAATTTATAATTAATTTCTATTTCTTTCTTTTTGGCCTGAGAATTAAACCCCAATATAATTTCATTAATAAGCCCTAACAAATCAAATTTATCCCTTCTTAATTGCATCTGCTTTGATTCGATATGCGAAAGATCAAGCAAATCATTAATCAAAGTACTAAGCCTATCAGCGTGATCATTAATTATCTTTAGGAAGTTAACGCTATTCTCTTTATCGTTGATGGCACCCTCTAAAAGAGTCTCCACAAAGCCCTTTATAGAAGTAAGAGGAGTTTTTAATTCATGTGAAACATTGGCCACAAAATCCCGGCGCATGTTTTCCAGGCGCCTTATCTCGGTAATATCATGTATAACCATAAGGCAGCCACTTGTTGCTTTAGATTCAAAGATGGGCGAAGCGTTCACCTGAAATACTTTCTGCATCGGCCAAATAAGAGTTAACTCTTTAGAGATATGTTCCCCTTTTTTTAAAACCAAAGCTATAATCGCAGCAATATCATTATTAGGAAACACCTCCAGAAAAATCCTGCCTTGCGCACTGCCCTGAGAGATATTAAAAATATCTTCAGCTGTCGGATTAAGCCAAAGGACACGCGTATCCCTATCTACCGCGATTACCCCTTCAACCATGCTATTTAATATGGCATGTATGCGGTTGTTCTCGTTTTCTAGAATGTTAATGCGTTTTTTGAATGTTTCTAGCTGAGAATCTAACTCAAAGATCTTCTTTTTTAGGTGGGAATTGAACAAGTTTAATCCTCGGTTTCAAAACGGTAACCGTAATTCTTAACTGTTATAATATACTTGGATGCACTTTTTAATTTTTTACGTAAAGTGCGGATATGCACATCCACTGTGCGTGTTTGAATCTCCATGGCATGATCAAAACCCCAGATAGTGTCCAAGAGATAATCACGTGATAAAACTCTACCTTTGGCTTTAAGCAGGGTTTTTAAAAGCTCAAACTCTTTTGAGGTTAACTCAACCGGTTTATCCTTAACGTTCACGGAGATCTTGGCAAAATCTATTTTTAAATCTTCTACTTGAAATATTTCAGGGAGCTTTTCTTTTTCAGTTGCGCGGCGTAAAACCGCTTTAATGCGCGCAATCAGCTCGCGCGGGCTAAATGGTTTAGTAATATAATCATCGGCACCCAGCTCTAGCCCTACCACTTTATCCGATTCCTGGCTTTTTGCAGTAAGCATAATTATCGGTATGGAACCGGTCTTACTTTCCTTCTTTAAAGCCTTACATACCTCCAAACCATCCATACCCGGAAGCATTAAATCCAGCAAAATAAGATCCGGATGCTGGCGCACAGCCAAATCTAGAGCATCCTCTCCATCTCTGGCATCAATAACCTTAAACCCTTCTTTTTCAAGATTATACCTGAGCATCTTAACAATATCTTTTTCGTCTTCAACAATTAATATTTTTTCTTTCATTTTTTAATTGTTCAGCTCAGCCCTTGGAATTATCTGTGTCATTGCGAGGAGCGATAGCGACGAAGCAATCTTTTATTAGATTGCTTCGTCCGCCTTCGGCGGACTCGCAATGACACCGACGGATACTTCCGAGAACTAAGCTGTTACTGTTAATTTCTCTTGCCTTTACAAACATTCACACATATTCCGCAGACAAACTGTTCAGCTTGACGCTGTTTTTGAAAACTTTTGAGTTTTTCAAAGCATTTAACATGATCAAAATCAGCAGGATTATCCTGAATCGCTCCTGACGGGCATACCTCAACACAACGCCTACACTCACCGCAGTCTTTTTTGTTTGATTCATCTATTTTTAGCGGAATATTGGTCAATACCGAAACTATACGGAATTGGCTGCCTAATTTTTCATTCACCAGAAGATTATTCCTGCCGATCCAACCTAAACCTGCTAAAACACCTAATTTTCTATGCGAGAGATGCCCAACATTTTTTTCCCAATCGATAATTTGTGTCGCAGGAACAGCCAAAGCCAAAAAACCCTTTTTCTGAATTATATTACATAATCTTAATGCTATATGATCCAAAAAAGAATTGACTATTTTGTAATGATGAAAATATAATTTAGTAGGCACGATATCTATTTCAGATAATACTGCTCCAGAAAGCATAACTCCCAAACAAATAGCGCTCTGTAAATTCTGGGATATTTTAGGAGAAAGCTTAAATTCCTCCCTTACCTTACTTATATCAGCAACTCCAAAAAGGTCTATGCCTTCATCGAGACAAAATTTCTCTAGCTCTATATAATTTTTTTCTTTATCCATTGCCTTTTCTTATAACAATCAAAATTTCGAAATTAATCGTGTCATTGCGAGGAGCGACAGCGACGAAGCAATCTTTAAAGATTGCTTCGCTCCCTTCGGTCGCTCGCAATGACACTCGTCGCTGAATTCCGAAAGCTGTTACATTTTCGCAAATAAACCATCAAAAGAGATACGGCTGCCGGGGTTACTCCTGAAATACGCGACGCCTGCCCCAAGTTAAGCGGTTTAAATTTAGCCAGTTTTTCTCTTATCTCCAGGGATATTCCAGACAAACTGCTATAATCAAAATCTTGCGGCAATTTAATTTTTTCTAGATGCTCAAACCGTTCTACATCTTTAAGTTGCCTCTGGATAAATCCAGCATATTTTACCTCGATTTGAATCTGTTGCCAAGCAGATTCGGGTATACCTGTTTTTAATTTATGCATCTTCTTTAAATCTTTGATCGTTATTTGCGGCCGCTTCAATAATTTTTCTAGGGTTACCAATCTTAGATTCTTCGCCTCGCCGCCTAAAGCGGCGGGCTCAGAATGGCCAACAGGACAATTAATCCGCGTTTTTCTTAAAAATTCCATCCCTTCTTTAATGCCATCCGCTTTCTTTTTTATTTTACGATAAACATTTTTTTTCACCAACCCCAACTCAAAACCTACTTTTCCCAGGCGCAAATCCGCATTATCTTCACGGATAACCAGACGATATTCTACTCTTGAGGTAAACATCCGGTATGGCTCAAGAGTCCCCCTAGTAGTTAAATCATCAATTAATACGCCGATATAACTGCTTGCGCGGTCCAAAATTAGAGGTTCCTTATTTTTTAAACGTAAAGCCGCATTAATTCCGGCAACCAATCCCTGCGCGGCTGCTTCTTCATAACCGGTTGTGCCGTTAATTTGGCCAGCCAAATAAAGATTTTTAATTAGCTTTGTCTCCAGAGTTGGGAAAAGCTGCGTGGGGTCAACTACGGTATGTTCAATACCATAACCAAAACGGATAACCTTTGTTTTCTCTAAGCCCGAAATAGAATGCAAAAGTTTAAGCTGCGCATCTTCAGGCAAACTGGTAGATATGCCATTAGGATAAATTTCATTAACCCCTAAACCTTCAGGTTCCAGAAATACCTGGTGGCGTTCTTTGCCTGCAAATTTAACAATCTTGTCTTCAATTGAAGGGCAATACCTAACGCCTGTAGCTTTAATTATCCCTGCATAAAGCGGCGAGCGATCAAGGTTAGCGCGAATTATCTCATGAGTACTCTTATTGGTATAAGTGATGTGGCAAGGAACTTGTTTTTGTTTTATTTGTTTGGTTGAGAATGAAAAAGGCTTAGGGATTAAATCACCTTCTTGGATTATCAGATTAGAGAATTCAATTGTACGCTTATCCAGGCGCGGGCAGGTTCCGGTTTTAAAACGTAATAGGTTAAAACCTAGGCTTTTTAAATTATCCGCCAGGCCTATAGAAGCACGCTCATTGATACGCCCGGCACTAAAATGTTTTAATCCTATATGAATTACACCATCTAGGAATGTTCCCGGGCATATAACTACACTTTTAGAACGAATCTTTTCATTATCCGTAATTACCCCCAAAACTCTGCCATCTTCTACAATTAATTTTCTTACCTGCGCTTCTTTTACCGTTAAATTCTTCTGATGTAAAACTATTCCACGCATATAACGGCTATATCTGTGCATATCAATCTGGGCCCGCGATGACTGAACAGCTTGGCCTTTGGAAGAATTAAGAATACGAAATTGAATTGCGCAGGCATCGGTAGCAATACCTATTTGTCCGCCTAAAGCATCAATCTCTTTTACCAACTGGCCCTTACCTACTCCACCGATAGCCGGATTGCAACTCATCCTTCCGATAGAATTAATATCCAGAGTAAGCATAAGGGTTCTAGCGCCCATACGGGCGCACGCCAGGCTTGCTTCAATACCGGCATGGCCGGCACCGATAACGATTACATCAAAATTTTTCATGGGGATATTGAAAAACAAGGGGGGCAATTCTATTTTCCTACTCAACTAGACGGCAGAAAAATAGAACCGTCCCCTAGATTTTAGCACTTAGAATAACCGCAGCCGTGGCACTTAACACAGCCTTCCTCGTGACGCAAAGCACCTCCACAATCAGGACACATGCCGACGATATTTACCTGCTCATCTAAATCCGATGACTGTAGCTGGTCATCATGTGAATGCTTCATAGGAATAGTCACCGATTCTGATGATACAATAACAGCTGGCTGCGTATTTATAAGGCGCCGCTCGATAACCCGGGCAATAGCATCAGCGCAAGAAAATATTCTCTGCCCTTTTTCCCAGGAAGGAGATGGACAGCGAATATTACGCAATTGCTCAATAATAGATTTTACTTCAATGTTGGCGCGAAATGCCAAAGAAACTAGGCGTCCGGTTGCTTCCAGCTGGCTGGCTGCGCAGCCTCCGGCTTTACCCATCTGGGTAAATAACTCAAACGGTTTACCGTCTTCATCGATATTTATAGTTACGTAAAGATTGCCACAACCGGTCGAAACCTTAGTAGTCGTACCGATAATTACTTCCGGACGCGGACGGGGGGCAATCTCTTTCGCACGAGCGAACACTTGGCCTTCCGATAGGCCAAGGTGTTTTGCCTGTTCTTCTTGCTTCTCTTTAGGCTTACCAACATTTAATACCTGCTCTTCACGGCTCCTGTCACGATAAATAGTTATGCCTTTACAGCCTAAATCAAATGCCATAATATAAGATTTTCGTACTTCCTCAATAGTTGCTTCATGCGGAAAATTAATTGTTTTGCTTGTGGCATTATGCACATATTTCTGAAAAGCTGCCTGCATACGCACATGCCACTCCGGAGCAATATCATGGCTAGTTACAAAAACTCTGCGCACATCTTCAGGAATCTCTTTAATATCTTTTATGGACGCGCTCTCAGCAACCTTCTCCATAAGCTTCAAACTATAGAATCCCCTCTGATGGGCAACCTGTTCAAATAGTGGCTCTACTTCCACTAATTTATCATTATCCATAACTTTGCGATAATATGATAACGCAAACAAAGGCTCGATTCCCGATGAACATGGCCCGCCAATGATACTAATGGTTCCGGTAGGAGCAATGGTAGTCAGCGTAGCATTGCGCATTCTGGTCGAACCGTCTTTTCTATCATAAATACTTTCTTTAAAAGCAGGAAATACACCCTTCTTTTTCCCTAACTCCAAGGATTTTTTATTTGCTTCATCTAAAATAAATGACATTACTTTTTCAGCCAAATTCACAGCCTCTTCGCTATTATAAGGAATATTCAGGCGAATCAATAAACTCGCCCAACCCATAACCCCTAAGCCGATTTTACGGGTAGCCTTGGTAGCCTGCTCAATTTCCGGAAGAGGAAATTTATTTACATCAATTAAATTATCCAGAAAATGTACGGCTAAAGATGTAACCTCTTTTAACCTGTCCCAATTAATTTCACAACGCGTACCAACCTTCTTAAACATCTGGTCTAAATTTATCGAACCCAAATCGCAACTTTCATAAGGCAAAAGCGGTTGTTCGCCACAAGGATTAGTACTTTCAATTTCCCCTAATTTTGGAGTAGGATTATATTGATTAATACGGTCAATGAAAATAATTCCGGGCTCGCCATTTTTGTGCGCCTGTTTTACGATTAGATTAAATACATCCTTACTATTGATTTTCTGCACCGGCTTATGCGTGTGCGGATCAATCAAATCATAATCTTCGCCGCGAGCAAGCCTACGCATAAACTCATCAGTAATGGCAACGGAAATATTAAAGTTAGTAATATGATTATTATTCTCCTTGCAAGTAATAAACTCCATAATATCCGGATGGTCGACGCGCAAGATCCCCATATTTGCCCCGCGTCGGGTTCCCCCTTGTTTGACCGCCTCAGTTGCCGCATCATATACACGCATAAATGAAATCGGCCCGCTTGCTACGCCACCTGTAGTTTTAACTACGGCATTTTTAGGGCGCAGGCGAGAAAAATTAAAACCTGTGCCGCCGCCGGATTTATGAATAAGGCTAGTGACCTTCAAGGTCTCAAAAATCGACTCCATTGAATCTTCAATGGGAAGGGTAAAACAAGCTGAGAGTTGCCCTAATTCTTTTCCCGCGTTCATTAAACAGGGAGAATTCGGCAAAAATTCTAAATTAACCATCATCTTAAAAAATGAATCCGTAAGAAGCTTTAGCTCCTGCTCTCCTGCCCCGTAAAGTTTGTCCGCAATAGCAATAGCGCCTGCTACACGAACGAACAACTGCTCCGGGGTCTCGATGAGCGAGCCCCCCTGGTCCTTGCGTAAATACCTGCGCTCAAGAACCTTGACGGCATTGGGGGATAATTTTAAATCCATTTTTCACCTCGAATAATTAGGAAGATTAGTGATAAATTACTTAAGCAATATAACAAAAGTGATATCTATTGTCAACAAAAAATTTTACAATATATGGTATAACCATTTATCATAATATACTACTGATTGTAGAAAAAGTTTATCTGCCGACAAGAGATTTGCAGGACTCTCGAATAACTAATTCTGCAGGAAGCAGAATTTTTTTTGGAGAATTTTTATTTACAGCAATCAGACGGTTTAATTCTTTAACGCTTTCTTCAGCCATGCGGATTAAGGGCTGGCGAACAGTAGTAAGCCCAACCGGGCCATAGAGCCCGGAAGGATTATCATCAAAACCGACAATCGATAAATCATCCGGAATCTTTTTTCCTAATTCGCGAGCTACTGCCATTACCTCCAGCGCCATAGCATCAGAGGCGACAAATACAGCAGTTGCCGGGTCGGCCGCTTTAATCAACTTCTCAGCCGCGCCTCTTGCTGCTCCGCGGGAATAATCAGTTTGAAATATATAATCTTCCCGCACCTTAATATTATTTTTTTCTAGCGCACGCTTATAACCCTCCAAGCGTTTTGCCGCTGCCTGAGTCATTATATCTCCGGTAATATGCGCTATCTTTTTATGTCCCAGTTCAATCAAATAATTAACCGCGCTCTCTGCCCCTCCAGCATTATCAATGGCAATACAAGAAACATTCAGATCATCCACATAATAATTAATCACAACGCTAGGAATACCCTTGGCTAGAGCCTCTTCTAACTGAGCGCGATTACCGATAATATCAGAAAAAATTATTCCGCCTACCCCGCGTAAAGCTAGCGGAGTGCGTGAATCAGTTAAATGTAAAAGTAAATCTAATTTTAAAGCTTCACACATTGTGCCTACCCCACGGATAAGCTCCAAGGCATAAAAAGAATAGAATACTCCTTCATAACGGGGAATAACCAAGGCCACAACATTGCTCCTGCCAGTTGCCAGGCGTTGCGCGAAAATAGACGGCTGGAATTTTAATTCACGGACCGCATTCATCACTTTTATGCGATTAGCTTCTTTAACGGTTCCGATTTTATTGATAACCCGGGAAACGGTAGTTATGGATACTCCGCTGGAACGAGCAACATCTACGATAGAAACATTTTTGGAAGGAACTTTTTTGGTACGAGTCATTTGTATAAAGACAAACTATTTAATATTATCACCAATTCTTAAAGGTACATTAATCCTTTTTATATCACAAGCAGAAATACTATCCCTTGTCTGAATCACTACAAGCGCTCCTATTTGTTTACCTGCGCGGTAAACATTAAACATATCTCCAACCTTAACCCCGCTTGAAGAACCCAAATCTACAACCACAAAATTATTATCCGCATTTATTGCCAGGATTTTACCGCTGGATGCCGGAGCTTGTGCCTTTCCGGGAGAAGATGAAGACTTTACCACTATTGCCGGCAATTCAACGGATTCCTTTTCTCTCTCTAAAACCGCAGGCTTGCCGCTTTTTACCGCGTCCAATTCACTTTTAAGAGAATCAATCTGAGATATCTTATCGGTAAGCATTGTATCCATTTCACTCAAACGTTTCTCCACCGTAGCTTTACTATCCTGAAGGCCCTGAACCTTCTGATCCAAAGCTATTTTACGGCTGGTTAAACTCTTTAACTGCCGGCTAAAAGCCTCATTTTCGGCCCTAAGTATTTTAAGGGTATCCTGGATTCCTGTCTTATCATTCTTTTCCCGTACTACCTCTTGAGATATACTATCAAGGAGCTTCTGATTATAATCAAGCTGCCTTAAAAGATCCTTCTTTTCATTATGCAGGCTATTGACATCCATCTCTAAAACGGCCTTTTGCCTCTGCAACGCCTCGTTACTAATCTGCAGATTCCTTAAATCCACTCTTATACTAGCTAGCTGCATCTCCAAATCTGTTTTTGCTTTAAGTATCTGGCCCCAATATGCATCATTATTTTCCGGAGCTGAAACCGCTGGCGCTTGAGTAACAACCATTTCTTGCTGACGTTGGCTTTGTCTTTTTAGTTTCTCAATCAATTCATCTCTGTCCTTAGTGGCCGTATCATACTTTTTTTGTAGGTCGCTAAGCGCATCAACACCTTTATCTCTTTCAGCCTTAAGAGACTCAATCTTACCTTGGTTAGCCCTTAAATCATTCTCAAGCTGGCTGACTTTGCTAAGCATGCTAGTGTTTTCAGTCTTTAAATCAGCATTTTCCCTGACCAATACCTGCTGCTTACTATTTACCTGTACAAAAAGAAAAAGGCATATTACTGAAAAACCTATCAGGCCGATAATGATAAATTTTGTTTTTTGTTCCATAATCCCCCCTGTTATAGCTTTGGCTAGTAGAAGCCAAACCATCCGCCTTGCGGCTTATAATTGGGCGAATACTCTTTCTAAAACCAAACTTGCCGCCCCCATTGCCACGGCATTCTCTCTTAATTTGGAGTAAATTATTTTTAAATCATTTGCTACTTCTCGAAAAGCCCAATCCATAACCGTACTTCTTACCTTGCTTAAAAACTCTTCACCTGCCTCCTCAAAACCTCCGCCAATAATCACTACCTGAGGATTAAGTAGATTTACTAAATAAGCAATTTTAATTCCCAATCTTTTAGCTGCACCTTCTAGTGCCGTCGATGCTACCTGGTTCTTTAGCCGACTAGCGGTAAAAATACTTTTAAAATCCAGATTCTCTATATTGGTTGATGTAGTTTTAGAAAACTCTAAAGCTTTTGATTTATCTTTCAGTAAGATATCCTTCACCTCATCAACTATCCCTAAGTCCATATCCCAACGCTTAACAAAACAGGGAGCCCCACTTACACAGCTAAAGAGATCCTGTTCTTTATAATTATATACAGAAACCTCTCCAGCATATCCTTGGGCGCCGCGATAAAGTTCTCCATTAATCATAATACCGCAGCCAACTCCAGAAAACATATAAATAATATTTTTGTAAGTTTTCCCGAGATTCAGCCAATTTTCGCCAAAACAGGCGCTGGTTGCGTCATTTTCAATTAAGGTTGGTAGGTTAAATTCTCTTTCAATTAATCCCTTCAAAGGAAGATCTACTGAAGCATAGGTATAATAATGATCCATTTTTTGAGGCCAGTGGATAGAGCCATCTCTCTTATTGATTAATCCGGCCACACCGATGCCAATACCTTTTATATTTTCAACATACCCTTTAGAGCGCCTTAAAATCTCACGCACAATTTCTAAAAGGCACTCAGATACTTCTCTGACTGAAGGTTGCGGACGGGCAATTTGGGTCTTAGTAATAATGTTGCCTTTTAAATCCACAAGAAGTCCGACCATATTCATTAAATTTAACCCCACCCCTATTGCGTAACCTGCGCGGGGATTTAAATCTAACAATACCGGCCGCCTGCCGCCTTCAGATACATCGAGCTCCTTTTCATAAACAAGATTATCTTTGATAAAATTATCGATGTAATTAGAGATACTTACGATATTTATGCCCATTTCTTGCGAAATATCAGGACGGCTTATGGGCCCGTGCTTTCTAAGTATGCCCAGCATTTCAATATTACGTTTTTCTTTTTCGCTAAAATCTTCTTTTTGTAAATCTAATAATTGCATAATATAAAATTACTTAGCTTTCTAAAAAGTTAAATAAAATATTAATTTTACTGTACTACTAAAAAACTCTTAAGTCAAGCGATTTCAAGAAAAGTGAATGTTTAAATCTAAGGGGGCGGTTCTATTTTTTGTTTGTTTTTAAAACAAAAAAAGGAAAGGGACCGTTTCTATTTTTTTTAAAAAAAATAGAAACGGTCCCTAGTTTTCAGCGGAATCCAGGTTAATAGACATCCACCATGGTAAAAGAACGGTCTATAGTCCCTGAAGGTGAAATCGTAACCATATTTATTGCTTTTGTCCCGGGATCGGAATAGTTACATTGAAGACTATCATTGTTTACCGGGGAAATAACATCACCTATATCACCGCTCCAGAGATACTGCAATTGGACCTGGTTGCAGCCACTCTGAGGCATATTAACAGAAGAGAAAACTGTAACCGGCTCTCCTTTTTTTAATACATAACTTGAAGATTTCAATTCTGCTTTGCCCATTTCACTGAGAGAATTTTCATTTTTAAAACAAAGGTCTAAAAATGTTTTTAAATTGTAGTCGAGCTGTTTATTTTCCTGGATTTCCTTGAGCCTTTCCTTAGCCCGGTCAACAACTGAAGGGTATTGATCTACAGCATTCTTCAACAATAGCTCATAATACTCTTTGGCTTTGACTAAATCCCCTTCCCATTGCGCCAACAACCCTAACTGGTATAAACTGGAAATAACATGGGGACTAAACTCTTGTTTTGCCGCAAGTATATTAAAGTATTTTTTTGCTTCTTTTATATTAGAGAATACATACGCATTAATCATAGCAATTTTATAATTGGCCTCGTCAAAAATTTTACTGTCGGGATAAAGCTGGATCAACTGCAGATAAAGTTTTATTGCCCCCTTATAATCTCTTAGTTTCTCTAAGTTAAATGCGCGCAAGTAGATTGTCGTCTGGTTAAAAACATCTGCTTTGCCTAACCCTTCTATCTTGGAATAGATTTCTTCAGCATAAGCCATATCATATAAACCTTGCGGCTTATAGACGAAAAGGCTGGCAACTTCAAATAACTCCTGGATAAATTTTTCCGGTTCAAGAGTTTTTGAAATCTTTTCTATACAAATATTTATATAAATATTATAAAGAACCTCGGCTAATTCTACATTGCCTTCCTTATAGGAAGCGCCTGCTATGCTTTTGAGCTGCGCATCAGTAATCTCGCCTGCGATAAGCTGGTCGACATAAAGTTTATAGATTTGGCGGGCCTTTGACTTTTCTTCGCCAGCCAAAAGAGTATCGGCAATATTTTTAATTAACCCCGGATTTCTTTCATCTTTAGCATAAGCGCCAACGTCTGTAAGCAGGTCATCTAAGGCAGCCTGAGCAAGAACATCCTGCTGGCCGTGATGGTATTGCCAAAGTAAAAGCCTGGCTTTTAGCCTTAAGGGATTATCGGTTTGAGCCTGGCTGATAACTTTCTGGGCGCTCTGCTCTAACTGCTGGCGATAGCTGTTGCCATTAGTAAAATAATCATCCCAGGATTGCTTTTCTTCTAAATACTTAAGTTGCAGGTAACGCGCTTGCGCTTTATAATAATTAAGACAAAGCTGGTTAACTAAATCTTTCTCTTTAAAATTGCTGAGGAAGTCAATAAATTCATTATACTGATTGACTGCCAAATATTTTATCTTGGATTCTTCAATAGAAGAACAGCTTGTCTGCTCAACAGAGTAAAGTGAAGGCAGGCATAAAAATAAACTTAAAAAAATTGTCAATAAGTATTTTAAGAAAACTGTCATACGGCCTCCGTCTTAAAAATAAAGGGGACGGTTCTCTTTTTTAAGAGAACCGTCCCCTTTGTTTTATTTCTTCTTACGCGTTTTTTTAACTACCGGATTCTTCCAAAACTCCCTAATTACATAATAAGCCTTACGCGGTATGCGCTTATTTAAACCGTTTTCCAACTGCTCTCCTAATGCAACAATACCAAACCATTCTTCATTCATATTCATATTATTTTGTGCGCGGATATCAAAATAATAGCTTCCATTAGACCAACCGCTCTCGGTATTATGAACTTTCCATCCTTGCGGATTATCAGAAGCATATTTCCACCATTCATCCACCCATTCAAAAATTGTTCCGCCTATACAATTACCTACGCCTTCTTTTTTATTGGCTAAGTTTTTGTAAATCTGCTCCCACTGTGATTGCAAGAAAAACGCCTGCATATTTTGATCTTCCTTCTTAAGATAAGCATCATAACAATCCGCGCCAAATTCTGCTAACAGCATCGGCTTATCAAATGTTGCTTTGAGGGAATTAAAAAGGTTGCCGAAGGTTTTACCACGGTAAATTATACAGGCTACAAAATCAACATCCTGACAAAATTTATTGGCAGAATCTAAACCTACTAATTCGCCATTACCCAATCCTACAGGATGCTTTAGGTCAACCTTATGTATTTCCTTAGATAAATCATTTACAAAAGAATAATAAATTTTTGCACGCATCAATTTTTGTTTCTGTGGATCAGGTTCTTGATCAACCTCTGGGCTTGACCAGGGATTTACATGTCCAAGGCAGGAATAATTATTCTCATTTCCCAAAATCCAGCCTAAAATTCCGGGTTCATCTTTATAGAGATTAACCATCTCCAATACCTGGGCCTTTACCTTATCCTGAAATTTTTTGTCACCATAAAAAGGGCAGGGATACTCCCAGAAGCCCAACCAATCACCTAAAAGAGTACGGATTCCATACAAATTATACAGGTCTCGAATTACTTGTTTTACCTCCTCAGGATTATCATGCGCTTGATAAAGACGAATAGTATTAACCCCCATATCCTTCATAAGTTTCCCGTCAACAATCCAGGGCTTATTCGGATCACTCCACCAATCATATTCATGATTCTGGCCTATCGGGATTGGGTTATAACAAACCCCTTTGACAACATACGGGCGACCGTTAACGATAAGTTGATAATGCTGGTTTTTGAGTTGTTTAATAAAAACCTTGGGAGAAGGGGCGCAGGAAATACTGGTGATAACCGTAAAAATTAGCGCAAAGACGAGAAAATAATATTTTTTCACTGATTTTTTAAATATGCTTGTGTCATTGCGAGTCCGCCGAAGGCGGACGAAGCAATCTAATAAAAGATTGCTTCGTCGCTTGGCTCTTCGCAATGACACAGAACTAAACTCAAAATGTTATTTTATTCAAACTTAATCTCATCCAGATAGAATGTTGCGCCTTCCGGGTTATTATCCACATTGGCTGACCAGGCAAAACCTCCGATAATATATGACATATCTTTGCCTTTCAAATCAATAGTGTATTGAGTCCACTCTTTGTTCAAGAGAACTGGCCCGATGGTTGCGCTATCTGAATCTGAAAACTCTCCCATAATGCCGCCAACCTTAAACTCTTCGATGCGCTCACCGCCTTTTGCGCCGCGCGCCCAGAAAGTAAGCTTGGTTGCTTTGGAAAGATCAATACCCGCATCCACACTGCCCCAGTTGTTCGCCGGATTCTGCCAGAAAATTCCTGCCCAGCGCGCCCCTTGGGTAGCCTTACCACTATAGATTATTTTAACGCAAGTATCCCCTAAATACGCATCCTCTTTTGAGGCTCCATCATATTTTATGTCGCCGTAATCACCCATCCAGCCACTAGGAATAAAATGATTGGCTGCGCTTGATCGATCGGCATAAATATAAAATGGCATCGCCTGCTGCTTTTTACCTTCAGGTTTTAAAGTTGCATCAGACTCAAACTTTATGTCATCGATATAGAATGTGGCGCCCTCCGGATTTAAATCCGCAGTCGTCGTCCAACCAAAAGCTCCGTTAACATAAGAAAGGTCTTTGCCTACTAAGTTAACCGTAAACTGTTTCCATTCATTGGTCAATTCAATAGGGCCATCCTCAACCATCACGGTATCAGGATATGTACCTTTGATCCCGCCGACCATTACCTTTTGAATTATCTCTCCTCCCTTTGCGCCGCGCGCCCAGAAAGTAAGTTTAGTCATGCCGGTTAGATCAAAACCGCCTTTTTTATTTCCCCAATTGTTCGAGGGATTCTGCCAGTAAACTCCAGCCCAACCTTGATTCTGTGATTTCTTAGCGCTATAAATAAACTGAATGCTGCTTGTGCCGCTATGCGGATTATCCGCTGCCTGGTCATTCATTTTAATATCGCCATAATCACCCATCCAACCGCTAGGAATATAATGATTATCCTTGCCATTCTTATCCAAGAAAACCACAAATTCCTTAGGGGACATTGCGGCTTTTTCTTCAGCTGCGGCCATTACCGGAGCTAAAAGAAATAAAGCCAATAACACCACTAACAACTTCCTCATACCCACCTCCATCATTTCGTCATTGCGAGCCCGCAGGGCGAAGCAATCTCGATTTGGATTGCTTCGTCGCCTTCGGCTCCTCGCAATGACACCCTTGTCTTCTATTATTTATTTCCATTTCTTCTGATACATATAATATACTTTTCGCAACTGCCTTAAAAATGGGCTCTGTGAACCATCCCCCTGGCCAGCCACGCCCAGCCATTCTTCATGCATATATCCATCGGGAAATGGCCCAGCCCATAGACCTTTTGTATCATGAATCGCCGGTTCATACGCCTTCCACCATTCATCCAGCCATTCAAAAACCACTCCACCTAATGCATTACCCTGCCCTCCTGCAAATGCCATATTATTCTGGATGTCTTCCCAGGAACCCAAGTGGTATTGCGCCTGAAACTCCTCAGCCTCATCAACACTCTTTCCCTCAGCATATGCAGGACAGCCAAACTCCGTAATAAAAGCTGGTTTACCCGACTGCTCCTTAACCTGTCTCCAGAAAGCGCCAAAACCATAATCCCCGCGGTAAGCATTGGTCCCAAAAATATCTATGTCTGGGGTATTCTTACCAAATTTATCTAAAAATAGGATGTCTCCACTGCATATAGCTACCGGATGATTCGGATCAATTGACTTAATTATCTTAGCCACTTCATTGGCAAATTTAAAATAAACTTCCGGATATTCATTGGCATTACAAGCATAACCATAAACATTTTCATTACCCAAGAGCCAGAATAGAATATAGGGTTCATCTTTAAATTCATTGACCATCGCCTTAACTGACTCAACCATTTTCTTTTTATGTTCTTCGTTATTATAGTCGGTTCCAGGATTCCAGGCAGCGCCGCTACCAATGGCGTATTTACCTAAAAAATCACCCATAATTACGCGCATACCATAAGTATTATACATATCGCGCATTAACTCTTTATTAATCTTTAAAGGATGGTGGTAAAGCCTGATAGTATTAACCCCCATATCCTGCATCAATTTAAAATCACCGACAGCTGGCTCATCAGTATCATCGCTGTTATTTCTATTTTTATCTACAAAGGCATCATAAGGGCCATCGGTTTTACCGTTTTTATTTAAGTCTTCCTCCATCCAATTCTGGAGAGTCCCGTCATCCGGAGACTGCCCAACCTTGGTAGGGGCATAAGTAATTCCTTTGATAATATAGGGCTTATCATCAACCAAAAGCTGCCAGTCATCATTTTTATATTGCACTAAACGCACCTTACCTGTGCCAACTTCCTGTTTGATCCCCACAGATTCAGCTGTAGGTTTTACTTTGGCTGCCTCCTGGATCATGTCAACTTTCACGAATTTCCCAGGATTAGTTATGGCAACATCATTGGAGATATCATTATCAAAACCATTAACAATATCAATCTGGGCGCCTTCTAATTTATAACCTAGCTGCGGATTACGTTTGAGAAGAAAATTTATTTTAGCTAAAGATGCAGGCCCAACATACCAAGGAGTATGCCAATAAGTCCAACCATAGCTAGCAGGAAAATGCACGACTATCGAATAATAACATTTGATCGCCTGAGTAATTAATCCTGCTTTTTCTAAAATCAAGCCGGTGCCAAATAACCTAACCCCCACAGGCTCATTGGAGGTCGTCCATTTGACAAATGCTGCCTCTAAATCAGGAGAATAGATAAAATCCCAAACATCACCTTCTAAACGCTTATCTTTAATAACCTGCTTAAAGATCGGATCCTTCCTGACTGCGCTATTATTAGGATAAACACCTTCCCCTACCGCATCGATTAAGCCCTGCTGATCGGTAACAACATACTTATAATCTTTTTCGCCGATATTTTGAAACTCACCGTATTTTACATAATCGACAAATTCTTCTTTGCCCGGACTAAACAAAACCAATTTCGTCGGAAGCTGGCTGACCTTTTTTTTCTGCTCTATTTCGATAGAGCCGGTTTCGATTTTTTTGATGCTTTGTTCGGCAGCGAGCCTAATTGACCAGAACCATCCGCGTGGATCCCAGCCCTGGCCGTAAGAATATTTATCGATAATTAACTTGAATATTTTCTTAGCCTCATCAAGTTTTTCCTGGCGCATCAGGCTCTCTGCCTGGATAAAATAACAGGTAGTTACGTCATTTAAAACTTGCACTGCCTCAATCTCTTTTTTATTTTTGGGCAACGCAGTTAATGAAGCCTGCTCCTTATCTGCCTCTTCCTTATATAAATCTATACAGGTTTGAGTATATTTTTTTGTAGCTTCGATATCTTTTTTACCATGCGCAATCCAGGCCTGAGTAGTAAGTTCGCCTGAGGAAGGTTTGGCCGCCTGAGGAATTGATTCTTGCGCCCAGACATTTACACATTGGCACATTGAAAACACAACTATTGTCATTGCGAGGAGCCGAATAAAACCAACTCCGTCATTGCGAGGGCACGAAGTGCCCGAAGCAATCCCATTTTTAGAGATTGCTTCGTCGCTTCGCTCCTCGTAATGACTAATATAACGGGCTCGCAATGACACATTAAATTCAAATTTTAAACAACTCATCCTACCACCGCCCCTTGAGTAACACCTTTAATAATATATTTTTGCATAAATAGGTATACCAAAATTATAGGTAGGGCAGTAATGGTTAGGCCTGCCATTAATAGCGGATAGTTGGTAACAAACTCTCCCTGGAAAGATTGTAAGGCCACCTGAAGAGGCATAAATTTACGGTTATCAAAAATAATCAAGGCTAAAATATATTCATTCCATACGGCCAGAGCATTAAACACAATAACTACCGCCAAAACCGGTTTTGCTAGCGGCAAAGCCACATGCCACCAGATTCCAATCTTTGAGCAGCCGTCGATGCGAGCGGCATCTTCTAACTCTTTGGGCATCTTGTCAAAAAAAGTTTTAAGTAGAAATATACTCGTAGATAAACCCACATTAATCATACATAAAATATAACCAATGGGGGTATTTCTTAGATGCAATTTGTTCAATAAAACATAGAGAGCAACAAAACTTCCCGGTATAGGAATCATCATTGCCGCCATAAACATAATAAACAGAAATTTGCTTCCCACAAAACGCAGGCGGCTGAAAGCATACGCAGCCATGGAAGAAATAATCACTATTCCAAAAACTACTGATACTGTATAAACAATACTATTAAAGAAGTTCCCGCCAAAGCCCCCCTCTTTCCAAGCCTGAGTATAGTTTTCAAAATGAAACTGATGAGGAATCAAAGAAATATCTTTAAAAATCATATCTTGAGTCTTCAGGCTAGAAACGATCATCCAAAGCAGCGGGTACAAACAAGTTACCGCTACGCTGATTAGAAGAATATGAATCAGAGTATTTACAACAAATTTTTTACTCTTATAATAAAATGAATTCTTCAATTTTTATCTTACTGGCCTTTCTTAATAATCCCGTCATTCTGAGGAACCCCTCCAACGGCAGGGCGACGAAGAATTTTAAAACGAGATCCTTCGCTGACGTTCAGGATGACAAACTTTAGATTTTCACAGTATTTACTATTGCCCTTTCTTGGAAAAACGATACTGAATAAAAGATATCATAATTAACACCATGCCAAAGGTAATCCCCTGGGCGCAGGCATAGCCGAAACGTGAAGAGCCGCGCATAGAAGCCAAAATCCTTAAGACCGGCACCGAAGTATGGCCGGCAAATTCTCCTCCGACAAGGCTCACAATCAATACAAACACCTGCATCGTACCCAAAACCGTCAGGATTGCAACCAATACCATCACCGGAATCATTAGGGGAATAGTTACTTTTTTAAATGATTGCCAGGCGCTGGCTCCATCAACACGTGCGGCTTCGTAAAGTTCACGCGGTATGGTTTGTAGCCCCGCCAAGAAAATAAGGAACCCCCAGCCAAAACCCTTCCAGCAATGGACTAAAGCAACAGTGGTAAGCGCAGTGTTAGGATCTGAAAGCCAATTATGTACCAGATGCGGAAAACCCATCTGTGTAAGTATACGGTTAACTACATTTGCTCCATCAATATCGTTAATGATAAAACGCCAAGCCATACCCACGACTACTTCCGAAAGAACCGGAGGAATAAAAAAAATCACCCGGTAGAAATTTTTCATTCTGATTTCACGGTCGCATGCCCAGGCAAGCATAAAAGCCAGGATATTTTGAAAGGTAAGAGCAATCAAAGTAATGTAACCGGCATTCCATATCGACTGCCACCAATTCTTATCCTGCAGAAAAATCTCTTTAAAATTCTGTAAACCTACAAATGTTTTGGTAAAGGAGATACCATCCCACTCAAACAGGCCCAACTGAAAAACCCAAATAAAGGGAATAACATAAAATATGGCGAATATAGTTACTGCCGGCAGGATAAAAATATAATTCTCTAGTGTATTTTTTATTTTCATCTGGTTAATCGTTATTATGTGTCATTGCGAGGGCACGAAGTGCCCGAAGCAATCCCGGTTTAGATTGCTTCGTCGCTATCGCTCCTCGCAATGACTAACGGGCCTTCCTCTTATCTAATTCCCTTTCCTTAATCTGCTGCACTTCGCTGGCAACCTGTTCGGGAGTTTTTTCACCGATAATAATCGATTGGATTCCTCGATCAAAAGCTTCAATCACAAGAGAAAACTCTGAAACCCCCCAGATATTCGGATGAGTGGCATAATCCATGCCGCGGGCAAACTGGGCCAAAACCTCGGGAATCTTAGCTAAACAATTTTTGTTAGCAGGCAGATTATTGGTAACTTTAGATAAATATGCCTGTTGCTCCTGATCGGTCAACCAGATTAAAAACTTAACTGCTTCTTCTTTGTTTTTAGAACGGGCGTTTACCATAAAAGAAGAGCCTGCTCCTCCCCATATAGAAACCGGATACTTATCGGATACCTGTGGCGGAAGCATTGCTCCGTACTCAAGGCTAGGATTCATTCCTTTGTAAACGTTTACACACCATGAACCGTTAAAAGCAAACACTGCTTTTTCATTGGCAAAAAGCTGCTCAGCAGATTTATTAATCATCGTCACCAAGCCCTTAGCCAAAACACCTGAGCCCTGCATCTGCTTAAAAATAGAAAATACCTTGATCCAATCCGGGTCAGTGTAAGAAACTTCCCCTCTTATCGTAGCCAATACCTTATCTTTACCCATAATATTAAAGGCGAAATCATTGGCCAAACAATCAATCATCCAAACCTCTCCCCATCCGGAAACCAACCCCTGCATTCCGGCAGCCTGAATCTTAGGGCCAATATCCAAAAACTCTTGCAGAGTCTTCGGCGGCCGATTAGGATTCAGGCCTAATTGTGAAAAAAGTTTTTTATTATAGACCATCTGAATGGTCATAATATCTATGGGCGCGCCGTATATGCCGGGATTTATTCCGTAACTGTTACCTGCGGTAAATTCATTTACCGCCAAAGCCTTGGGAAAGAAATTATTCTTCCAAATATTATTGTTTGCATCCATATAAAAAGTAAGATCTAAGATATGTCCGGCTTTAATGAAAGAGGCAAAATCCCTCTTTTCTCCTAAAATACCAAAGACATCCGGAAGGTTTATACCTTGGGCAGCGGCACGGATCTTCTGCGAATAAGCATCTGAAGGAGCATAAAGTTCAAAATTTACCCTTATGCCTGTTAAAGTTTCATATTTTTTTGCTAATTCCTGGAAAGCCGCATCGCGGTCAGTCATCCAATGCCAGATACTAATGGCAGGTTTTGAATCTGTTTTTTGGCCTGAACAACCTAAGACTGAAAACAATACAAAAATACCCAAAAATACGTTCTTAAACAACATTTTATCTCCTTCCGTTTGTCGTGGAGGCTTAACCCAATAGGAATAGATTATAAAAAGACGTAATATTAAAATTTAACATATTTTAGCCAGCAGGTCAAGTTTTTTATTGGCTAAATCAAGCACGTAACAGGCGCGAAATACCCATAAGATCAGCTCTTTCCAGTTCAATACCTGAGTGATACCCCACCCCTGATCCCGAAAGCCTTGACCAGACGACCTGGCCCCGTGTATATAACGGTTCAGTACTGTTGGGAACGTCTAACCAAATCTCCAAAGGAACATTGGATTCCAATTCATCGGTAGTGGATAACCCTAAGCCTTTTGCGCTCACGTCAAAAGTCTGAGCCTGCCTTTCGTTTCCATCTAAACCGATAAATCGGGCGGAAAATTCCTTATTGAACCTTTCGAATATCCGGTGATCATTCATATCTTCACCTCCTTCCTCCTTTTCTAATTCCATAGCTCCCAAAGATGGTTTCTGTTCGGAATTACGACAAGAATACTTATTAATAAATTTATAAATTTTATCTTTATCAACATCTTTTATCTTACTAAAGAAAAGCCCATAATGATTAATACCATTAATAACCTTACTCCGAGCAACCCAAACCTCAGTATCAATAGAACAAGCATTATCAAGCTCCAAGCTTATCCTAAACGATTTATCCTCCGGTAACTTTGTGTTTAAAGTAATCCTGGCGCCTCTGGCATTAATATCTTTAACTTGACATAATAATTCTTTTGAACCTACGTCCTGCTCTAATTTAAGCTTGGCATGCTGATTTATCTGAGATCTGACTAATTTTCTATGCTCTTTCATTTATACGCCTTTCCACCATTGCTTAACTAACAATCCAGGAAAATTTTTCTTAACATATTCCCCTATCCTACTTTTTACCGAATCGTCAATCCTGTTGAATGAAAGGCCGTAGATATTTTTTTCATATGACTGATCGCGCCAGGCCACATGAGCGCCAATGTCTAACTCAAAATCTTGCGCCAGGGCTAACTTAAAATTTAAAAACACATCATCGAATAAGTTCCTCTTCAGAGAAACACAGACACCTGTAGGGCTAATATCTTCTACGACACAGGGGATAGCGCGAACCCCGTTTTCAACGGTTAACTCTGCCTCCTGATTAATCTGCCATCTAGGCTCAATCCTACGCTCATCCATTATTTTCTCCCATCCCTAAGCCACTGAGACAAGTTAACTTACAAATATTATCCCTTATTTCACCGAATAAATCAAGGAAAAAAATATTTTTCTACACAAACGCATTTATTCCAAACCATTTGCAGTACAACATGTTACACCGAAACAGTTTCCAAGCTAATCGGGAAATAGAGTCACTTTTCCCAATGGATAAAATCACGGCCAAGGTCAGATGAAATAAGTATTCTGGCTATTTTTTTGAGCTTACCTGTTTTGATATCCATAATACATAAATACTTATTATCGTAAGTTCCACTTATCGTTTTAGTTATAAAATATTTAAATTTACTAAAAACCTCATAACCTACTGATTTAATCCAAGTGAACCAATCATTAAATGGTCCATAAGGAAACGTGGCTACGAAAAGAATTTGTTTGCTATCTGGAGTAAAGACAAAAAGATCGTGTTCGATATCTTCAATTCCGCTATCGATACCATAAAAATCCCTGACAAAATTTAAATCATTATTTTCATCTAATATATAGAATGGCCTATTTTTAAAATGACCAATAAATGTTATTTTTTTACCATCAGGAGAATATTTCATCTCAGCAATGTAGCCTAAATAACCATGCTGATCAGGATTATCCAATATGTTAATTTGTGTCATACCTGCCCCACCTACATCCATAGAATAAAATACAAATCGAAAAGCATTTCTTTCTGTCGTTACCAAAGTAATTTTGTCTCCGTTTGGAGACAAAGCGAAATTATCAATAAATCGTAAACCTTCTACCTTATCAGGCCGATCAATATCACTAGTATTAAAGTGAGTTAATCTAGTTAAAGTACCTTTATAAATATCCACCACATGAAGATCCCCTCGAAGAACAAAAAAAACTTTTTGGCTATCAGGAGAAAATCTTGCCAACTGAGAAATTCCCCACCCCTTTGCTAAAGTTATTTCATTGGAACCATCAGAATTAATTATTTTCAGTTCTTCGTAAAGTGGATATTCGGGTAAAGGGTCTGAGTGAAACAGTATCTTCTGATCATTAAAAGAAAAAAATAGCAAACCACTTCCTATAGAGCTATAAGTTAAACGAGTCTGATGTTCTCCATTTATATCCATACTATATACATCACTTAATCGAGATACATGTTCCCACCCAATGGGTTCCCCCTTATAATCAAAAATAGTTTTTTTACGGGAATTCTTATCATCGCGATCTGATTCAAATATTATTCTATTGCCATTATGAGAGAAAGAAGATCTAAAATCTGATATCCACGTGTTAAATGTGGGACCAAAAAATGAGTATTCTGTTAGTCTTTGTAAACCAGTACCATTAAGGTTCATTAGATAAACCTCATTATCCCCACGCAAACCTGAACAAAATACAATTTTACCTTTAGGTAAGCCAACGGTAACGATATGAGCTTTAAAAAAATTATAAACTTGAAACAACATAAATAAAATTATCAATCCTACTAATATTTTTGATCTCTTTGTCCCTAAATGACTCATTCTACACTCCTTTTTAAGGTCCATTACCCGGTCTTTGAATAGGACTCGAGGGCATGCTAATACTAGGCGGAGAAAAATCAATACTTGGGAGAGGTTTAAAACTACTACCATTCCAAGAACTAAAATCTGGCACCTGATAATTTGATGAAGAATTAAATGGTTGCGGTGCAACAAATTGAGTAGACGGAATACTTGAATTCGAAAAAATCTGGTAATTTGAACCATAATTAGATGTAATATTTGTTTGGGTAATTCTTACATCTGGAGAAGGATAAATAACTGTCTCTCGCACGCTAAAAGTACCAGAAAAATAAGGATCAGAAAAAGAACCAGTAGAAAAATTAGAGTAACCAATAGGAATATTTACTCCTGTAGCCATTGAAAGTGCGGTTTGCCTTACACCTGAGTCTGAAAAATAACTCCCATGCGCTCCTATAAAATCTAAACCAAGAATATAATGCGTATCTGGATTCAAAAATGACAGACTCAACCAAGCAATAGGATCAGCTGTATTAACGAAATTTTCATACCTTACAATGTCTTTATTCTGCTTTAAAAATTTAAGGTAATCAATAGTCCTAAATGGAGACGGTGATCCGATGCTAACAATATTGATTTTTATCCCTTTCTTTCTAGCGTCATCAACTATACTAGAAATCCCATCAAAAGCCACATTGTTAGCTTCGCTATGTAATATAAATGTTAAATTGCCTGCTCTAGAAATCTCAGCTTGTTGAAGAAGATTTTTTGCATAATCTATTACACAGCACCGTTTCCTTCTAACTTTTTGGTATATATAACGTTCCAAAGGAACTGTCCCCTTTTTAATTATCCTTAAACCAATCTATCTGAATATAATCTTTAATTTTATTTTCTAATCCATTGCAAAATTGATAACTACTCCAAAAGTAATCTTCGACCCTTGTAACCATGCCTGCCCTTACGGGATTGTTATGGATATAGTTTAAACATTCAATAATATATCTATCACCATCAATGACATTACTTTTGAACCTTCCCTGCCAAACGTATCCAGAATAAAGATACTTTCTCCTAAACTTAACGCTGTAAGACAGCGTTATGGCATGCATAATCTTTGATATATTTATCTTACTGTTAGTCCCAATAATAAGATGAACGTGGTTATCCATTAAAACGAAAGCGTGGAGCTTAAATCCAAAACGAGATTTGAATCTTACTAAAGACTCAAGAAAACTTTTTTTATCCTCGTCTTGCTTCAAGATATTTTGTTTATTATTACCTCTTATTGTTATGTGGTAAACAGCATTCTCAAAGTAAATTCTCTCTTGTCTTGCCATATACCCTCCCTCCTAAGACAATAGACGGAGAAAGAAGATATTTCTAACAAGCTTTTCAAAGAACGGAACCGTTCCGTTGGAACTAATTAATCTACAAATAGATAAAAACAGACGGTCCTTACTTATGCTTATGTTTGTTCTGCTTATGTTTTAGATATATATTTAAACATGCTTTTGGTAGATGGAAGCATAAAATATATAACGAAAAATGACAATGAAATTATGGGAATGAACTGTTCGATCTTTAGGTACTTGATTATTTTAGTATTTAAAAAATACATATCTAACCCTATCAAAAACAAATGCATCAAGACTGTTATAATAAAAAATGCGTAATACGCCCATTTTTTAAATTTAAATAAATTTATAATCGAAACAATAAAGATGGTTGGCGCCGATATAACAATAATCAATAATAAAATTGGAGATAAATAATACCCTATAGGCATAGCGGTCATAAAAAAAAGAAAGTACCCAGCATAACAATCAACGCAGATTGCTATTAAGCTTATTACTATTAGTAAAAATAAATTTATCTTATTCATTATACTCTCTCCTCTCTATTTAACGCTGCGCGGTGATAGTGTATAAGTCTATTATGGCAGCGTGTATGATGGTATAGTTACCGCTAGGCTTATTTCCAAAAAAACACCTATAAATTAATAGTTTTTTTCATCTTCTTTCTTATTTCCCAATCCCACCGAAATTAGGTAGAGATGGAAGATTAGGTTGAGCCATCGAAGGCTGATAATCCCTCATCGGCGATTGATACTGTTGAGATGACTGATAATCATTTATCGGTGATTGTATTTTAAAAAGTTCACTTGGCGGAGGTTGATATAAAGGCTGCTGTGGTTGCAATATAGACGGCTGATACTGCTGAAGCGGCTGATAATTATTCAACGGTGATTGACTTGGAAAGGGTTGATATTGAGGTAACCCAAAATTGGGTTGTTGAAATTGTTGCTGTTTCCAATAATCAGAAGGCGCAATGCTATTAAAATTATAGGTACCCGGCCAAGAGCCACTTGTAGGAGTGTAATTCCAATGAGCTATATCATTCCCTAAATAAGAAATAACATTAGGATATTGATATGAAAAATGGGAAAGATTGGGAAAGTAAACATCATGTATACCAAGGGGTATTATAGACAATATAGAAATAGGGTCACTCATTGACCAAATATTTTTCCAATTAGGATCTAATAAGCCGAAGTTTTTGGTAGAAGGATTGCCTAAACTATCGATATGTATCCTGCCTGCTTCAAATGCCTCCCTTATTCTTGGAGATAAATCTGATTCAAATAATCTTTCTGCGACATAATTACCGCCGCTATAAAGAATAACCCCTATCTTGCCTCCATTAGCTAAATCTAATGCATGATTAATAGTTTTATCTAAATCTAATTGTGACTTCCGAAACTCTTTTCCAGTAATACTTCCTGGAAATCCAGGAAGAGGAAGATTTCCAGACCAAGGATGTTCAACCACCTGTAAACCACCCGCTTTTAGTATATTAACTAAAGACCAATTTTTCAATCCAGTCTCACCTGTTTTACGACCCGTCAAGGGAAAAAATCCTAACCAATCATCAATTCCAGATATAATAACGACAACTCTTATTTCTGAAGTGGCTTGTTTAATTAATGGTTTTACTTCCTCTACCTTCGGCGTATTTATACTTTGCAGAGAAAAAGCAGAGATTTGTTTAATCCAAAGATCGTTGTCTGTTTTTAAAATATTGACAAATTCTCCTGACAACTGCGGGTACAATCTAACTTTATCTCCTAAGGATAATACAGCGGCTTGCCGCACAAAAACATTATTATCTTTTAATAAAGGCATTAATGATTCCACCATCTTGGATTCATCGAATTGACCCAAAGACACTGCCGTACTCTCGCGTACCTGCCAAGCAGGATCATTTAGTCTAGGGATAAGAGAATCTAGAACTTGAGGATTATTAAAATTACCAAGAGAGGCCGTAGTAGCCGACCGTACTTGCCAATAACTATCACTTAAAAGCGGCTTAAGGTAATCTATAGTTTGAGGTTGGTTGAAGTTACCAAAAGAAGTTGCAGTAGCTTGTCTGACCTGCCAGGCAGGATCAAGGGTTAAAGGTTTAAGCAGATCTAGGATTTCAGGACCTTTAAAATTACCCAAGCCCAATACTGCAACCTGACGCATTCTCCAATCAGTATTAGCTAAATTACTAGTTAGCAGAGCTTTTACTTCAGGAGTATCAAGCTTAGATAAAGAAAACATCGCATTTTGACGCATATCAATAGGCATAGAAAGACCCTTAGCAATATCTAGGAATGGTTGTTTTAATTGTGGGAATTTATCTATACTTGGTCCTAAGACTGAAACGGCAGTAGAGCGAATCTGTAAATTTGGGTCAGTTAAAAACGGTATCAAAAGATCTAAATTCTTAGGAAAAAGATCTAACTTTAGACCTAAAGATGTCAACGCGGCTTGACGAACAGAAACATCATTATCTTTTAATAAAAATGCTAATGATTGCGCTGCCTGGGGTTCATCTAATTGGCCCAAAGATAATGCAACACTCACACGTACAGCCGAAATAGGATCTAAGGTTAAAGGTTGAAGTAGGCCAGAGATTTCGGGGCCTCGAAAATTACCTAAACCTGATACTGCAACCTGGCGCATTTTCCAATCAGTGCTAGTTAAATTACTAGTTAATAAAGCCTTTACTTCCGGAACATCGAGCTTCGACAAATAAAATAATGCATTCTGGCGTGCCTCGATAGGTTGCGAAACATCTTTAGTAATATCCAGAAATGGCTGCTTTAATTGCGGAAACTTATCTAGGTATGGGCCTAAAGCTAAGACAGCAGCAGAGCGAACCTGTGAATCTTTATTATTAAAAAGTGGAGTAAGAAGAGTTACATTTTCAGGAAAATCATCCAACCTTGAACCTATAGATAATATCGCACTTTTACGCACATTCGAAGAATCATCATTTAGAAACAGTTTAAGATAACTAATTACCTGGGGTTGATTAAAATTACCAAGAGAGGTTACAACGGCTTGCCTGACATTCTCGTAAGGGTCCCGAATTAAAGGCTTAAGTAAATCGGGAATTTCAGAATCCTTGAGATTACCTAAACCTAATACTGCAGCCTGGCGCATTTTCCAGTCAGTATTATTTAAATTACTAACTAACAAAGCTTTTACTTCCGGGACATCGAGCTTCGATAAATAAAATAATGCGTTCTGGCGTGCCTCGATAGGCTGAGAAACATCTTTAACAATATTGAAAAATGGCTGCTTTAATTGCGAAAATTTACCTATATACGGAGCTAAGGCTGAAACAGCGGTAGAGCGAACCTGTGAATCATTATCATTAAAAAGTGGAATAAGGAAAGTTAATGTTTCAGGAAAATCATCTAACCTTGAAGCTAAAACTAATACTGCAATTCGCCGAACACTTGGATTAGGATCAGACAAAAATGGTTCTACGGACTCAATTGTCTTTAAATTTGCCTGGGAAATTATTGACAGAATCGCGTCTTCCTCCCTAAACGAAGATTTTAATAAACCTAAAAAAATCTCCCTTACTTCAGGTCGATTTATATTGTCAGCCAAGGCGCTAATCGTATATTCTCGGACCCACGGATTATAACCTATTGGTTCTACTAAAACAGGGCGAGTTAACAGGGGAATTAATAATTCAGCAACTCGAGGATCATTAAATTTAATTAAAGAACGCATTGCTGCCACTCTCACTGGCCACTCATAATCATTTAAAAGCGGCTTAAGATAATCTATGGTTTCCGGTTGGTCAAAATTACCAAGTGAAGTAGCAGCGGCTCCCCGCACCGGCCCATTAAGATCCTTAGTTAAAGGCTTAAGTAAATCAAGAATCATTATACCTTTCAGATTACCTAACAATAAGGCTACCCTTTGAAGTTTTTCTGAACTAATTAAAAAATTATAACCACCAACATACTGAGCTCTATTGGGCGATGAAATATTGCGTTTTAAGAAATCTATATTGCATAAATATAGAAGCGTATCTTGCCTAACCTCAGCAGGTTGAGAGATATCCCTACCAACATCCAAGAACACCTGTTTTAATTCCAGAGGCTTCTTATCAACTAATATATTAAGCGCAGATTCTCGGACTTGCAAGTCATGATCCTCTAATATCGAGATTAAAATCTCAGAGACCTGAGGATCGTCGAAATGACTAAGAGAATTCACTGCCGCTAATCTAACTTTTGCAGAATCATCTTTTAATAACGGTCTAAGATACGATAAAGCTTGAAACTGGTCAAAATAGCCAAAAGAAGTCGCTACAATTTCCCGTATTTGCCAATCAGGATCTGAAGCTAGAGATACAAAATAATACCAATCTTTTAGATTACCTAAACTTAAAACTGCAGCTTTACGAATCTCAATGGGCTGCGAACTATCTTTAGCAATATTGGAAAATGACTGTTTTAATTGCGGAAACTTATCTAGGTGTGAACCTACGGCTGCTACGGTAGTCAAACGAATCTGCTGATCAGAATCAGTCAATTTAGGCATAAGAAGGCCTAAATTACCAGGAAAATCATCTAGTCGTAAAGCTAGAACTAATATTGCAACTTGACGAACATTCAAATCCGGATCAGACAAAAGTGGTTTTATGGACTCAATTGTCTTTAAATCCACTTGAGGAATTACAGCTGTGATTATCGGCGCCAAAGATTTAATCGCTGCTTTCCTTACCAGCGGATCGGGATCATTTAAAGCGAATATCAAAGCATCTTTAACTGTCTGCAAGCTTACTCTGTCCATCAACCCCCCTGCCGCAGCAGAACGGATATCCGAACGCGAATTATCCTTTAAACTCTTTAGTAGAAAATTCGTTACCTCAGAAGACTTTACACTTTTCAAACTAATAACTGCCGCTTGCTGAACCTGGCCTCCCTGCCTAAACGAAGCATTATTAAGCAAAGACGCTACTTTCGTATCGCCAGCTATACTTAAAGAAATTATTGCCATCGTGCGTACATCTTTATCCGGATCATTTAAAGCTAAATTAAGAAGTTCTCTAGACCGAGTATTGTCTTTCTGACCCAGAAGGAAAAGACAAAATTGCCTGACCTCCGGAGCAGTCGGCCCCTCGATTTTAATATCATTACCCGCCTTAAATTCTTCTAATAGAAATTCCAATTCTTGCTGGCCGTTCTCCATCTTCAAAGCTAAGTCGGAATTTATTTTTAACTGTTGATAAATAAAATTAGCCCTATTCCAAATTCCTGCATCCACTTTACCGCTAAGAGGAGCATGAATCGCTTGAGGAAATCTAATTCCAGTTGCTTGCTTGAAATTATTTAACATAAAACTACTAAGTCCGAGATTCCCCATTATAGCAATAATAACCAGGATGTGTACTAGATTAACCCAGAATTGCCTAAAATTATGAATAACAATTTTACGTAATGTTTTACGGTGGCGCGATGTGTATAGTATTGCTAACCCTAAAGCAATTACACTCAACTTAATAATATCCCCTAATGTAAAAGCAAAACCCAAATTATTTAATGTATTTACCAATTGTAAACCCGGAGTGATAAACCATTCCCATTTTATAAGTTTTAAAATTGTCGATAATATGCCAGTTAAGGTAAAGTTAACAATATCAATTCTAATCAAGGGGATAATTGCCAAACCAGCTAAGTAACCCCAGAAAACTATCTGGGCCTTTACTAAAATAAAGATAACAATACCGGCAAACACAGGAGATCTTAAAGTAAAATCATTCCATAAACTTCTAATGGAAAGTAAAGGTTGAGTCACCGACTTAATCTGTGAAAGCTCTTCTTTTATTTTATCTTGTACTTTTTTATCTCTTAGATATTGCCTGACAAATTCACTACGGAATCTATAGCGTTCTATATATGAAAAGAAGAAATTATAGATGACAGAAAGCAGGTATGGCAACAAAGTCATAAAGAATGCTCCGAGGGCCAAAGTAAGCCAATCATTGGAAACAGAAAGTTTAAAAGTAATCAATCCTCCGGCCAACATAAGGATCAGGCCCCTCAAGCTAAAGATTTTCTTAACAGTACAAATAAGGCTCGGCTGGACATCCTTAATCTGTTTAACGTAATATTGATCTGCCAGCTTGGCTAGAGATAGCCGTTCTTGAATAGTTAATTTATTAATTTCTTTACCCGACCCTAAGTAAAATCTGACTGGTTTAAATTTAAGAAATCCTTTTAAATTAGGAATAATGACCATTTTTTGAGCAAAAATAAATATTCGCTGTCTCCATTTAATAAAAATAGCTATTAGTCCTATTGTAAAAATTAACCACAACCACTTATCTTTCAAGTGATCTTTGATCCTATCCAACGTTCCAGGGCCTTCAACTGCGGAAACAGGTATTACTGTCCATGTCGCCACCCTAGATACGATAGGCATAAATGTTGGCGTTGGCGAATTGGTTACGATGGGAGTATGTATGGCTGTTGCTGTAGGCGTAGATGATTTAAGTACAGGAGTAGATGTTTTAGGTATAGGAGTACGCGTAACTGTCGCTGTAAGGGTAGAAGTTGGTTTTACCGATAATTTTCCTATAGCATCTGCTCGAAAATCTCTAAACTTTACATTATCGGGTTCTAATTCTATTGCCCTATCATAATCTTTTATTGCTTTCTCATTTTCTCCTTTAAAATAATAAGCGAGACCTCTGCTATTGTAAGCCTCAGCATATTTTGGATTTAGTAATATTGCCTGATCGTAATCTCGAATCGCTCTATCATAATCAACTTTGTTATTATATGAGACTCCTCGATTATGATAAGCAAAGGCATTTGTTGGGTTTAATTTTATTGTCTGAGTATAATCTTCAATCGCCGCATCATATTCTTTTTTAAAAAAATGTTCGTTACCTCGATTTAGATAATCATCTTCAGTAGACAATTGGGTAGGAGTTGGCGTCTGGGCACTCGCTGTAACCACCCCTGGAGCAATAAAACTTATATTACTAGGCAAGGGGCTTAAGAAAAAATACATGGCAATTAATAAACTTAAAAATAGTTTCTTTAAATTGGGGACAACGGTAATTTTTTTAGCCAAAACAAACATTCGCTGTCCTCCATTATAAATCCTCCTAAATATATATTCAGCGTAATATCTAAAGTGCATAATATGCCTTGAGATTCCGTCGTGAGGCTCTATTAAATCTATAAGATCAAATATTTCTCCTGTTTCTAAATCTAAAATGATCCTACAATCTCCGTAGAAAGCGTCCCTGCCATCAAAAATAAACCTCTCGGGATTATTTAAAACATCAATTCCTTCGATTGCTATCTGTTTTTCTTCAAGGCATTTTGTAATTTTTAGTGCAAGCTCCTGAGACTGCGTCCACCAACCACCGACCAGTTGCGCTTTGAAATCCTGAGGCCTTAAATTAAACTCCCTTTCTAATTCTAAAGAAACTTTATCTACCACCTTGTCTACTTTGGAACCTCTATATAAATGCAATAACGCCCCTACTCTATTTTGTCTGTTATATAAAGTTACAGCTATGCAATCACATATGCCATATGTTTTAATATATCGGCCATGAAAAACTCTTTTTGAACCGCTAATTAACCGCTTAAAGAATGACAGTTCGATATGTCTTCTCTCTACGCAATTACTTCTAGCTATTCTATAAACATCAAATGCGCTTACCCTGATTGCCTTTTTAGTATCTGGCATTGAGTCTCTTGTTTTCTTAGGATTTTCTAAACCCGCCGCTTGCGCCAATTCTTCCCATTCATAAAACTCGAATGAATAATGAGAATATTTTGCAGCTAATGCAAATAGGTATGCTAACTTTTCACTTAACCTTTCGGGAATATTTTGCCCTTCTTTTGCTTTTCTTAATTCCAACAGAGCTAATGCAAACGCGCCATTAGATGTTTTTTTACTTTGCAGTAAAGATTTAATTAAATTTAATACTCTTTCAAATATTTTTTGCACTGTTAAGGACGTCCTCAAAAGGGACACCCTGAGATTATTTTTTAAGCTAGCCCAGAAGGTACTTATAAATCTTCTTAAAGAGGGAAAAGCAAAGAATGCTACAAGAGGAATTAAAAAGAGGGCTGATAAATCAGAGGAAATACCGAACAACTCTACAGGCGGGCCTCTATTCATAAGCTCGAGCAAAAAAGCAGGCTGGAAAATAGAATCTGAAAGCGGATCCAAATAATAGGAGTTATTGTTTAAAACTGTCTGCGCAGAGGCCATAATTAATCCCGCGCCTGTAAAAGCACTGAGACGTACGATACCGTCAGTTACTACTTGCTCACCATCTAAACCAGTAGCTGGAAGGGTGTACCCTTGGGAAACGTCCCCATTGCCGTCCCTGCTCTCGAATTTAACTAGTGGCCTAGAGATACCTTCTCTTCTCACCGCAATACTTACTGATTTCTGTCCTCCGGCAATCTTGCTAAAACTCTCAAAAAATGCCGCAGCCTCATGCGCATAACCGATGAAAAATCCGCCGGGCTGAAGCGCTAAGGCGATTCTGCTCCATATAGAATCAATGACGGCATCAGAAAGGATATCGCCTACCATTGTATACCGTGAATAACAAATAGTAAAAACCCCATCAAAAACCATGCTTGCTGCATCGCTATAACACAATACTATCTTTTCCCTAATAGGCTGCTCTAATCCTGCCATCTTTTCCAATATATCAATAATATTTGGCAGATGCCAATCTACAACTACCACTCTCGCTAAGCCCGGGTAATTTCTAATAAAGTATGCAGCTTCATCTAAATTATCCCCTGGGCCGATAATCAAAACTTGTTGGCCGTCTAAAACCTTTGCTAACTGATTACTTGTCGCGGCTTCAAATTGAAATATACGCTCTCGTATGCCCAAGTCTCTTTCTTCTTCTAAACGAAAATACCTGCCCACATAATGCTCTTGCCTTTTTTGCTTAATATAATCCTTCCCGCACAACCAAGATGCCCCCTTATCTAAGAGAATTCCTAAATGAAATTTGCCGCTGGCATAGCTTATTAAGAACGGATGCTGCGCTCGCCTCACTGCTTCGATTAAATTATTTAAATTAGAAAATTCCTCATAACAAATCTTACCGGCTTGGTGGTGGGCAGGGGCAAAGCCTTGAAGGTGGAAGTCAACCTCTTCTATTACAGCGGGGGGAGCACGGATGATATCATTCTCTACTGCCTGGCGCTGGGAGCTAAGGATGATGGCGCGGATAACAGGCAACTGCTTCGGAGCACCGTGGCCTAATAAAGTAAGCCTTCTTAATAACACCCGAGGCCAAGCAAAAAGACGAGCCAAAGGATGGCGCGGTTTCTGTTGGCTAAAAAGGTCTATCCGCCGCACCCCCTCATCTAACAATCTATAGGCGATTGGTAAATCACCCAGTCCAAGCATGTCCCTTATGCCTTGAGTCATTTCAGCATATGGCAATCTTAATTCTGCCCCTTCAGGAATTATGGGTGTATATCCTATACCTGGTAACATTTCAGGTACGGTTTTTATTCCTGCGCAAAAAGTTTCCATAGCTAGGTATTCTTCGCGGGTTATTGCTCTTGCGCCAACCAAAAAGCGTATCTCGCCTTCAGCTGCTGCTACGACTACAGGCGAACTGTCTCCAAGTAACATTACATATATGGCCTTAAGAAACTCCTCCAGAACATATGCCTGAAGCTTAATTAGCGGCGATTTTCCTTTTTCCTGCTGAGCTTCTTCTCGTTTTGTTTTTAGCCCGGAAAGACAAGACGATACGCTTTGGGCTAATCTGGCGCGCACCGGGTATGAGCCGCTGAGGCATAAAAGCCATATTAAATCGCAAAGCATTCCTGCTTCATCCAATGTCGCCGTAAGCCACACCCTGGGTATGATTCTTTCTGCTAATTGTTCGTATATCTGATAACTACTCTCCTTATCCCATAGATAACTGTTTAACTGCGCGGACTCAACCAAAAACTGAATTAAAGGCTGGCGCTTGCCCCGAGGGTATTTATCCCAAAGGGCTGCTACCTCTTCAATCTGCTCAGGCAGGATATATATGAGCCTGCCCCCTTCTCTTAATAATCCTTCTTCCTGGGAAATAACTTCCTGCGATTCCCGCGCTATTAAATCATCCATCGCCCTATATAGAAGGTCAAACCCTTTTATCCATCTAAAAAACGGATGGAAATGGAACCAGGCATGGAAAAATTTTATTTCAAAAGGCCTGAGGCGGGATACTGTTTTAAAATACATCAAATACAATGCATCTGCCGTTTTAGGGGTATAGATTCTCTCTATATCTTTAAGTAATTCTCTATTTGGCTGCTCATTTTCTAACCCCCTTAACCGGCATAAATAAGCAAGCGTTATCTGATAATACCTAATACTGCAACTGATAAGCGATACTGCAGACGTTTTCTCTATATAAGGCCTTATTCCCGATAAAATGCCTCCTCTTTTTTCTGCTAAGGCAACAGGCATATCTAAATGGCCAAAGAGAAGGTAATAGCGGCTGTTGGCGTTAAATCCGCCGAAAGCGCCAGTTAATATTCTTTGCACGCAGGGATCATCGGCGTTTACTATTTCTGATTGCAGACAGCCATGAGAAAAAGGCTCTTCATTTGTAACCATAAATGGGCCATGCTGCCTCACGTTTTCTCTCGCTATAATTGTAGTTGTTGAATTATCAATGCCTACCTTTATATCAGCTGCTTTTCTGGCCTGGCCTAAATCTAAATACCTGCGTATCGCATCCAGCGCGCGCTCACATGCTTTTACGAAATCTGTCCGTGAAACCTCCATCATAACATTCTCCACAACCAACGCGGAACGGAATTTGTCTTTTCTGCTATTACGAGCAAACTCTACAGCCCTTCTGAAATACCAGCTTGCCATTTTGTATTCCCCACGGTTCAAATAATATACCCCGAGAGATTGATTCTCAAAAGCCCTCTTGGCGGATTCATCTGTCATAGCGTTTATTAGCGCTGCCCCTAAGAACAGCACGCAATACAATACTGCTAAAAAACTAACGGCAAAAATTACTATATAACTATACACATCAAAAGAGCCTTCAGTGCCGGCAGTTGACTTTAACCCATGCGCCATCATAAAAGCGCTGCCCACAAAAACCGCTACGATACCTATAGATTTAAGGACGCTTCTTACACCAAAGCTGAACCTGTCCCCTTCACGGATACAGGACACTTTTTCGATTAGCTTAAGAAGTATCCCTGCTAATAGCTTACCCCAACGCGCCAATAATGCGGGGTCAACCGGAATAATGCTGCAATAAAGGGTGTCCCCTTGGGGAGCGTCCCCATTTACCGGGCCGCTTGTAGTTTGAGAATCAAGCATAGAAGAAACATCCTTGCGCCCGCGGGCATATCCAACAGAATGCTTAAACCTAGCAATATTTTGAATAATACCTGTGATAAAAAGCGGCTCTCTACGGTTCATAAGGTACCCTACCGGTATCATCTTTATTATTTCAACAGGCAATGAAACTAATACACGCAATACCGGCTCAAACGTTAAAACGATGAAAATTAAAACAACTGGAGTTACAAAAAGTTTATACAAGAGCACTTCATAAAGTTTCAAAGCCTCTATTCCTCTGCCGGTTTCCTCTTCTTTTCTGAAATTAGCTTTTAAATAAGAGATGAGGCGGCCATAACTTACGGCGATGCCTACGCCGATCACCAGGACAACGCCTATGGCTGCCACTTTTGCCAACAGGATATTGCTTGCCAAAAGTGACATAAAATAGGGAAGAACGGCCTCGGGAAAATTATAAAGTAAATGCAAAAGGGCGCCGATAAAGAAACCGGCAAAAGCCAAAATAAAGGCCTGTTTTAATATTATGCGGCTGCCTTTTAAATACTGCCCGGCTAAATCAGGCAAGCCCCAAATCAATACCCCCGTGAGCATATCTAATAATATGGCTTTCGGCGAGCCTATCAAAGAGCCTTCAGGAATAACTCCCTTTATTTCCAAATACCAATTCATCAACCCGCTTATGCTCGCGGCATAAAAAAGCCCTATTCCTAAACTTATAAATGCCGCTAAAATAAACAGGCGCCTCAAAAAACTATTGAAGACGATTATTGAGCCGAAACTAAAATGCCCCTTAAATGAGAAACGGTTCTCTATTGGTTTCAGAACTGTCCCTAATTTATACTGCGCGATTAAGCCTTCTAATTCTGTAGATTGGGATTCGTGTTTACTAATAGAGGCAATGGTTTCATCGGAAAGGTATTCTTGAGTAGTAAATTTAACCGGAATAAGCCAACAGATAGCGCCATCAGGAGTAAGGCCGCGGGCAATGGGGCGAGTAAAAGCAAGAAATTTCTTTAATATAGGCGGGCCTCGGTTGCCATTGATTTCTTGAATGTAGGCTAAGTTGGCATTGTAGGTTTCCCGATAGACTTTAAAGAAAATATTATCTTTTTGACGAGCAACAATCCTGAGAATCTGGCCAGCCAACCACTGCGTAACGGGGCGCAGGTGATGGGGTTTTCCAATGGAAGCAGAACTGTTCCTATTATTTATATATGTTCTAATGGTTTCTTCTGCCGCGCCAGGCTCATAGCCATGGACGCGTAATATTATGTATTCCAAGGCATCCCGAGCAATAAAACTGACCTCTTGTGGGCCATTCAAAACACTCGATAATGCATAAGCATTGGCTGCTTGGAGGCGCCCATACATATATCCCCATGATCTCTCAGGTAAATACCCGAAAACTTTTCTCATCAATAAAGCAAACCTGCTGATTCTTGCAGTTTTTAACAAAATTTTTTCCCTAACTTCCGGATTTGGAATCCCCATAAGTATCTCTCCAGCTTCCAACCAATCATGATCATCAAGAGCTTCTTCCCCAAAGTGTTCCAAAGTAAAAAGCATGTCAAAAGCTGTTGTTAAATCAGGATTTTTAATTAAACCAATGGAATTCAGATAATGATACATTTCATGCGCTACCATAGAGACCAGTTGCTCATCAAATATATAAGAGCCAATAAGAATTTTATGCCTCCTCCTTATTCCTTGAATATAATACGAAAAATCCGAACTATAGAACTTATAGTTTATGACAACCCATAATATTGCTACTACAACTAGATATGTCGTAATATTAAAAAATAAATCTCTGCCTAGTATGATGTTCACGACTGACATAATTAACACACTGAGAATGTACAAAGTACATATGAATTTATGATCCACAAGCACATCAAACGCATTCACTCTCTTGAAAAAAAGTGGGTGTAGGGCTAGTTTTTGCTGCTTCTCTTGAGGGACAAGCAAACCAATAACTTCGGCTGTTATTTTTTGAATCAATTGCTTCTCGCGCGAAGTGAATTTATCTGATATAAAAACGAAAGGCGGTACATTTTTAGGGTCGTTTCTTGTGTCAAAGCTAGAAGTGCCCCTTTTAAGGGACAGCTTACCAATTAGAGCAAGAACCGTCCCTACTAAAAACCTGCCTAAACGCGCAAATCCCCCATAAGAAGCAAAATCTACAGCAGAATTATTCCTACCATTGACAATTCTGTAAATAAATCTCCTTGCAAATAAAGGCAGGTAAGCACAACTAAGAATTACATTAGACAAATGGCCTGTCTTGTCTAAAATAGCCAGGAATTCATGCAGGATATCGTACGCCGTAGCCTCTCCTTTTATATATATTTTTATTTTGTTATCTTCGCGCAACCAGAAAGCGCGGTATCTACTTGCGAAGGGAGCTCTTCTAAAATGAATATTGGAAATTCTAAGATCAACTATCTTGCCAGTTAATTGCTGATAGAGCTGACTGGCTCTTTCTATTATATGATCCTCTTCTATTAACGTATATTCAGAAATCAGCCTTAACTCCCTCAATCTTAATAACTCCCGCCTTACATCATCTTCAGTTGCACCAGAAACAGAATGATCATCTATTCTTGTCCCGACCATATCTTCCTCGGGAGGTAAAGTATTAAGACATCTTCTAAAAAATATAATGGCTCGAATATACACCTCATACGCCTTATCCCGATTACCTATCTGCCAGTAAGCTATACCAAGATTATAATGGGCTTGTGCAAAATCGGGTTTTATTACAATTACTATTTCGTATTGTTCGATTGCTTCTAGATACCTACCCTGCGTCATATAAATATTGGCTAAGTTATAACGGGCTTCGATTAAAAGGGGATTAAGCTCAATTGCTTTTATTAATGCCGTCATTGCTTTTTGTTGCCTGCCTAATTCTAAATTAATCGTGCCAAGATTATAGTAAGCATCGGTGTCATCGGGATCATACTTAGTAGTTAACTCTAATTCTTCAACTGCTTCTCTTGGTCTATTCTGACACCAATAGGTAACGCCTAAGTTAAAGTGGACATCAGGAAGACTGGGCATTAATTTAATAGCTTGCTGAAAATAGCCACCTGCTTCATGGTACATGCCCAATTCCTTATAAACAGTACCCACATCATTATAAATACCTGTGGTAAAACCGTAGGCTGGGACAATTTCAATATATGGATAATATGAACTAAGTAATTCTTCGTCTAAAAGGCTGCTTATGTCTTTTAAATTACCATCGCGGACTTGCTTACGAATCGCAATTACTCTTCCTAACGGAGCCCGATATTCTTCTATTAGAACAAATTTTCTTCCTTTCCGAGTATATTTCCAAAGGTCAATTACACGCACCACTTCAAGGCTGTAATCAACAATTATGGCCTTTTGCCGGTTAATTGGCATAAGGAGAAACGCATGGCTTGGAGCAAATGCAGCCTGCACATTAATACCCCATAGACTAAAAATAATATAGGCTAGCTGATGGAAAGTAGCGCAGGAAATTATAAATTTCTTAAGGACCCCTTGTTCTTCTAACGGTATATCTAAATTTTCTATAAATCTGAAAATATCTTTGTCTAGTAAACCATTAACCAAAAACTCAAAGATAGGCATGTATTTATTTACATTACTATAACCCTGGCCCCAGAATACCGAAATTAACCCATCCAGAACTAACCTTAATTGCTCAGTATCTCTGGCTGATTTTATTTTATCCCGGAAATCAGTGAATTCTTTACGCGAAGATAAATTTTGGATTTCGGTAAACATAGAAATTAAATCCACTTCATTCTTATAGCCTAAGTAAATAAGAATCTGCAACAATTCCAACCTTGCCCTTACCAATTCATATCCACTTACCTTCCTTTGTTCACCTATCGCTTTCCAGTGTGACTTACCTTTGGCTTCCGCATTTTCATGGCGCTCAATAGAATAACTAACAATTGGTAATTCTTCGGGAGTAAACAGTCTTTTAATCAACCTCTCTGCCATCGCTTGATCTATTTTTATATGTTTTCCAAAGAAACCGTTGGCAACAGAAGGAATCACCATATCTTCTTTAGTGACGGATTCTCGTCTCCATGCCCTCACAATATAAACGCCCACCTCTTCTGCCACATAGGGCTCACTAATCAAACTACTATATTCAACTGACCGATTGCCATTTACATCATAGAAGAATTTATTTCCGCGTGAGCTTGAAGTTAATTGTTTTTGAGAGACAGTGCGTTCTCCTTGCGCCTCTTTGGTTACATAAGAAAGCTTAACTTCATAACCTAATTCATTAAAAATGCTACTCAAGACTGTAAAGAATCTTCTCCATCCATTATTCATCACTCTTAAAGCAGGAGTGGATAAACCTAAAGACTCCATTACCGACCATTCTTCAATAGTAAACCAATATTGGGTAAGCGGCCGATCAAAAAGCTGATAAATCCTTTTTACCCCGTCAGGGCCTGCTTTAATTACCCGGTCAATTTCCGTAATTAACCATCTTAACTCTTTTTCATTTCCGGCAAAATAAAGCGCATTAACCCCGCTAACTGCATTAAAAAAATTATCAGAAAATTGCATATGATACCATCCGCTTTCAATCACCTCCTGCAAAGGATCTTTCTCTCTTGCCTTTTTCACATACTCAGGCATAACTTCAAGGCCAACAATCTTATGTCTTGTTTGCGAAAGAAGGCTGGCTACATGTGAACCTTCGCCGAAACCGATATCTAATATTCTCACCCTATCACCTAAGCCAATCTCTTTAAATATCTGCCTATAGAAATCTCCTGTAGCCAGATTAAATGCTCTCCTTGCTAAACCCCGAACAGCCTCATCTTCATGTAAAAACATATATCCTTGAGGCTCAAAAACATAGTTAAAATGTGTGAAATTTCCGATTAAACAAATAAGGGGAATTGCAGTTACAATTGATATGGCGGGTAAAGAATTAAAATTAACTTGTATTGGAGGGCTATGAAAAAGCACAGTAAGCCAGGAGCCGATCTGATTAATTATATCTAAAATCTCTACATTAAAAACTAAACCAATAACTGCAGTTAAAACAGAAGCCATACCTATTACTATTGCGTAATCAACCCTGGTTTGGCCCCTTTGAAAACTAGGCTCAAAGGCCTCTAAGAGAATACGCGCAAATTTAGATATCCCAGGATTCACATCAAAACAAAGATATTTTAAAGCCATTATAACTTTAGCTTGGGCTTCCGGATTAATTTTCTCCTTATCTAATTTAACTAGAATTTCTTTTAAAGAATTAATTGTTTCATCGGTAATACAATCACTTAATAGATACATAATGCGTTTTCTAACTTCCTCTAAGGAGAAATCCGGAGTAATCATTAAAACGCTATAAATAGTGGGTTCGAAATTATGATCAGGAATCAATGAAAGCATCTTTCTTCCAATAACAACCATTATCTCCCGGTCCAATACTGCTCCTTTACGTATAACCCATTCAACATCTAGCTCTTTTATAGCTATCCTGTATAATCGATTCATAAATTCGCCGAACTGGCGAGCATCTACCTGGCTCTCCATACTATGCACAACACCTTCCCACACACTCAAAATACCGCTGAAAGTAATAAGCCAAGCACTATGTTTGACAACTGCATCAATAAGATAACGCCTAGCTAAGTCAACTATTTCAACGGAAGAATCTTCAAACAATTGCGGCCCTAAAATAATATTGGCCTGCTGAATTATTAATTCTAAAGCGCGAGAATATTGATCCTGTTCCTTGTAATCCCTATCCACAAGAGCATTTCGTAATTTCTGCCTTATTAATAATTCACTAAAACTATCCAAAAATTCCTTGGCAACATGAATACGTACGCCCTCCCTCCGGAAAATACCTTCTGAGTACCCCTCAACAAAACCAATAACAATCCTCTGCCGTTCATGTTGCAATTCTCCTTCTATAAGCCAACTAATAAACCCTCGAATTTGTTGAGCAGTAAAAACTCGCTTATATTCACTATGAAAACGCAAATCATCTCCTAAGACTAGCATTGCCCAGAAGAATACTATATTGTATACAAAGTGCACACCGATAAAAGCCATGATGCCATAAAGTACGGATTGAATTATATTCGGCAGAACGTTAAAAGATGGCGCGGTTAAAAACAGGTATATGGCAGGAAATAGAAAACATAGCATAGCCGCATACATAAATATTACGCCAGTAATCCGCGAAATAAGCTGCCATATGTTTTTATTAATGTGCGCTCTTATAAATTTTACAGGATGCAAAATCCACTTGAATTGAAATTCATACCAAGGGCTAACAAATATTCCCACCACCCATCTCGGTAACGATTTCCAGCCTCGGCGAATAAAGAATTCTTCTGCCGCCTCATAGGTATCAATAATAGTAAGGACAGGAGGCGTCGCGCAAGGAACATCTGAATTGTAAGCGTTGGTAGGTAATTTTTCAGAAGGATACTTTACCTGCAGTATAAGCTTGTTATCTCCTCCAGTAAGAGAACCAGCGAATCTTCCGTCATTAACACCTTCTATCGCTTCTTTGATACTAACCGGTTTACCGCCTAGAACGGAGATTGTTTTTGCTCCCTGCTCCTGCTTCACTTGAATCCACATTATAGCCTGTTCATTGCTTAGCACAATATCTTCCTCCGTAGCCCTAGGAGATGTATGGCCTTTATGCAGATTCACATCGCTTATAACTATAGAACCATCATCCATGATAAACGAAGCAAACATTAACCCCACTGCAATCATAGTCTCCATCATAATCAACCAACCCCATGTAATATTTATCCCAAATATATCCATTAAATTAAATTGTGAAGCACCACCGAACATAATCAACAATAATAACCATACCGCATGGGCTACAATAACTACAGATGCTAAAATTAAACATAAAATAACTTTCGCTACCCTTGACAATGAAGACACGGTAGGCTCAGGCTGGCGTTTTTTGGCTGATGCGCCTAAATCTAGCTTCGCATCGATTACTTCCTGATGAGAAAGAATAGCTCTGAAAATTATACGACGCAACAATCCATGTGGATCATAAGATCTTAATAACTCGCCTATTGTCATTTGCTTTGAATCCAAACAGAAGGAGGTATATAAACATTCTAGGGCTAGGCTGTTATTGTGCCCTTCTTTACCGGCAAAAACAGGATTTCTGCTTGCCGCCAGTATCTCATGAAGAATTACTTTCTGTAAATCAAGAACATCGGATGCGTATGTTTCTTTAATATAGATTATCAATCTACCATTTTCAATATTCCACCATCCGCGGTGCTTAAATCCCATACCTCCTATTACCCGAACCTCAATTTCTTTATATTTATCAGCCAATCGGAATAAATCAAGCTGCCTTAAGAAACAGCGTACGCCTTCTATCAATTCATTATCATTATTAAGCTTACTCACGCAGTGGCTCTGCGCATATTTAACCTCTGCTGCTCTTTCTGCAAACATTGCCTCGCCTTCGAAACCAGAGGCGCCTAAATCTAATTCTGAATGATTGCTTCCATTATTAGGATGAGATGCTTCCCGCCCTACTATAAGCTGCGCTAGCTTTTCCTGAATCCTGTCTCTTATATTTTTATTTTTCACTCCTTTAGGTAAATGTACTAATGCCAACCTCAAAGCAGCTATGGCGCAGGCGTAATCACCGTTACTTAAAAAATCTGCGCTTATTGCTTCATGGGACAACGCTAAACGCCGTCCCCACGAATCTGCATCCGTAGGCAAAGCCTCTGCGTTATCTCTGCAAACTAAAGTTACACCCCCGTTTTTAGCATAAGATGCGCCAGGAATACCTGAAGCAAATTCTATTTTTTCTATTCCTTCATTCTCCCATCGGTGTGTAGAAAAATTATACTTTTTGCTCATACAAACGGCATAGTTTTCTTGAACGCTGCAATGTAGTAAAAGAAATTTAAAACCATTCCTTGTTTCGCTAATTATCAGATCATGGCTATCTCCTGTCCCCATAACTAGGTCGCTTTGAGAATTTGATAATCCTACTCTAAAAATAGAGCTCCACCTTGTCCAGGCTATGCCAAAATCAACATCCATGCTAGAAGCTCTCAACTCTTCTTTTCTTCTTTTTATGCCGTGGCTATGGACAAAAATAACCTTTTCCCCGGGCAACACTCCCCGGGCTGATCCTGTCTGATTATCAGAAAATATCTTTAAACGAGGCAAGTAACTATTCCACCAGGTAATCTCGCCTGTATCCGCTTTGTATTTAAATTGTTTAACCTGCCGCCCCTCGATCATACGTAATTTGCCATCAGAAGGGTTATAAATAAAACAACAACTTGCCTCAAGAAATAAACTATTCTCTTTGATAGCTTCGGGTGCAAAGCCTTTTTCAACTATAAAATCCAGTAAATTCTTTCTTATGCCACCAACGACTATTTCTATATCTTGAATTCTTGTACTACCTGGAACAAAAGAGCCTGCTACAGTAAAATCTTCAGATTGCAATGTCTGTCTGTCAGAAAAAGCAACCGAATATTCTCGGCCTATATTAGGCTTTAATATAATCGCATATCGGCCGGCTATATCTTGAAATACAACCTGCGTTCCTGCAGGAACTATGCAACGATTCTGAGCTAATAAAGATTCCGCAAATGCAGATAAGGGGCATTCCTGTGTATCTTGGATTTTTAATTCTCCAAAACCTAAAGCAACTATAGCTTCTCTAAGAGAATTCACCAATTTACGTTTGCGTTCTTTTGTAACTTGAGTCTTAATTTGAAAAGTAAGACAGGGCCTTGCAGTCTTACCAACAACTAAATCCCCATCTTCTAATCCATCATTTTGGTATGGATATTGCGCATTCAATTCTTCTAGTAACGCCAAAGCAGAGGTTAATTTTTCTATATCCGGGCTATAGAGAGCGAATATCCAGACATCCAATAATTTTTGCTTTATCTCTGGACTATATTCTATTTTTCTTAACTTGGGATTATTGGTTTTAATAAAGATGATTCTTTCCATCAAAGCTTTTATTTTTTCTCTATCATCAGGTGTACTATTCAAGATTTGCTCAAGGGCATAGGTGTGTCTTTTTTCTACTAACCAAACTAAATATTCATCCCAATTAACAGGCTCATTAGGAGGTCCGTAATTGCGGAATTTCTCCCTGGTTAATGTTACGGCGGCGATTGGATCGCCATATTCCAGGGCTAATTTAAGCATCTGTGGAAGAGTAGCCTGATCGGTCGCCGGTATCACCACCATCTCTGAAGGATACTTTGCTTTAACTTCTGCTTCGCTCCATAACGGATGTTTAAGATGCCCTAAAACTTCGTGCTTCCAAAATTCCACTTTGGTATCTTCATGTAAACCTTTAATGAATACCCATTTGGCTTCTGAAATAAAAACCCGCATACCAAACATTTGCCTATTTGCATACGCCACTAAAAAATGATCTGTAATAGCTAATTCTGGCAATACATAAACTATCGTTTTATTTTTGGATACCGTCCCTTTTGGATCATGCTCAGCGAGCTCTTCAGCGGTAAGCATCCGGCCACTATTTTGCGTAAGGCCATCAACAATTGCTTGCCGGACAATCTCTTCCTGTTTAAAAGTAAGCGGCTCTGCGGTTACGGTTATTGCGTTGCCTCTTTTGATTTCCGTTACGCTTGTCTCTAAAATATCACTTCTCTGTACGTATTTATCTTTAGCTAAATTTATTAAAACTAGCTGCCGAGGCAACTGCGCATGAAAAGTAATTGTTCTCTCATTTACCTCTAGCACTTCGTGGGTATCAGCTCCTGCTTCTTCAATGCTTGCCCTTATTATCCTTTTCCCAGGGTCCGGGCTCAGTTCATAAATTTTTCTGATATTGCGCCTAAAAATCGGCTTAAGCATTTCAAACTGAGGATGCCCATGCCCAAGATACACCCGGATAAGCGAACTTACAGATATTTCAGTAGCTTTGCTCACTTGTCCTGGCTCAACATTATAAGTACGGCCCCCAAAGTTAAACTGGCCTTTAGTGGCAAAAGGCACAACAACATTACTAAAAATATCCATTAAAACATCTTCAGAAAAATAGATTATGGCTTCTAAAAGGCCTGCCATCGCCTCCTTATTTAATAAACCGTCACCTCCAATAAACTTTTTAACTTTTTCGGCTATGATTGCATCCGCACGCTGTAAGCCTGATCTTGACATAACCGCAGGGCTCACACATTCTTTAACAGATGCAATCAAAATACTTGCTCTTGATTTGATGTTTTTTCTTGTATCGCTAAAAATCCCGATGTCTTCATCAGACAAAAATCTGACTAACAATTCAATCTCCAGTGCTTCTCCTAATGCATCCCTTTGCGGAAAACTATTTAATCTTTCGTTAATCTCATTAACAAGTTCTACTTCGGAGGCCATACCCGGATAGAAGAATCGTTTGAAAAACTTTTCCACATTAGAATAACCTACAAAGAAATCTAAGCCTTTAGCGGCTGGATTTACAGCTTCTGCCATGGCTGTTTTGATTAAAGTATTGAGCGGGTCTATTTTTAATAACTTCACTAATCTTTTAGAATCGGGTTTTATAACTGTAAGATACATGGTATGCATCAATAAATAATCCGCCAGGAATACACCATCGATAATAAAATCTGTTTCGCCAGCTTCATCTATATCCGTTGCGGTCAGAGCAGAAAAAAGGAAATCAGCCTTCTCTATTAATATCCAATGAAATAACTCCATGGCTAATTCCATATCCTGCTCTAAAGCAACCTCCAAGACGTCTCTCACATTTAAATAACTTTCGGAAATAAAGGTTCTAAGAATACTCAATGAATTTTTAAACAAAACACCATCTCTACCGTTTTTATCCTGATAATAAAGCATGGCCATGAGCCCCACAAACGCTGCCAAATTTACTCTTTCTTTTAATCCAACCCCTGTCAAATACTCTTTCTCTTTCTCCAAATAAATTGACATAACCTCTGATACATCTATCCCCGGAAGGACAAGGTAAACAATTGAAACAAGTGCTGCAAGATGCAACTCTTTATCTGCGCCGGTTATATTTATCCGACCAAAAGCCTCTGCCAAAACTTCTAGAGCCCCATCTGATATTCTTCCTCCTTTTGTTATCTCTACAAGAAACGAAAAGAAATAAATAGGTTCATTCTCAAGATAAACGCCAATGGCTTGCCAAGCTGCTTCTTCTCTTTTTGTTAACAAACTAATTTCTGCTTCCACACTTACTAATTCCTTAGTTAAATCTGCAATCTTAGTTTTATTTGCGTGCTTTGCCTGCCTTTCTTTCTTTATATTCTGAGCAATAGTCCTTTTCCTGCTTTGCGAACTTCTCAGTTCTCCTCTATTACTAATAAGATCTTCCAATAAGACAGATACTTCTGTATATTTACGATAAATTTCCGCCAGGGCTGACTCTATAGTCATTCTCAAAGATATTGCTTCTGGATTCTGCGCATCAAGCTCAAACACAGCCTCTAAAATTACCAATGCCTCTGCTAAATTGCCTGCTTGCTGCATAACTCTTGCACTATTTAAATACCCCTCTATTTTCTGCCTGGTTTCGGCTGCGACTCTTCTGTCTTTCTCCTCATCAAGCAACACCTTAACTTTATCTGTCTTGCTAATCGCTCCTTCTAACTCCGGTCTTGCGTCAATAATTCTTAATAATTCATCGGGCCTTCTTACTGCGGCGAACCTTATAATATCCTGACGGATTCTTCTAATTTGAATTGCTTTTAAAACATTCGGGCCGGTAAGAGCAAAAAACCAATCCCGACTTAAATATGTAAACACCTCATCAAAAAATACCTCAATGAATTCCGAGTAATCCTCACTACCCATAGAATTAGCTAATTGTTGGAAAATATAAATTAAGCGATTGGCTTCCGTGCTCTTGTATTCTGGCCTGCTCAGCATAATACTTGCAAGCTCGCCATTAATAACAGTTATAAAATCTCCTATCTTATCCTTATTTTGCTGGCCAATTCTGTTGCGCACCGAATCATCCAATTCTAATAATAGTTCTTCTAATTCTTCGGCTAAAATTCCCTCAGGTAATTGTAATCCTAGCAAACTCAATGAACCACTCATAACTGTGCCATTGCGTAGTTGAGCATTCACAATATCCAATACCGACTTTACATGAGCCTCATCATCTTTTCTTAATCTTTCCTGCCGGCTAAGCGGATTCACAAAAGCAACTTTGTCTCTAGGATCAGGCGACTGTTGATGTTTTACTTTTTCTTCACTTCCTCCATTACCTTTACGTTTCCTATTATTGAACCTTTCAAAAGTTTCTCTCTCTTCTTCATCGCCACCGATTCTTCTGCCTGACGAACCAAATCCTGGCCTAGAAGAATACCTCTGACGCAGGCGATGAATCCCTAATAAAGAAAGCGGATTAGAATCTTCATCCATTCTAAACGGCCCCGGCAGGAGCCTGCCATTTTCTAAGCGGTGAAAGCCGCGAAATCTCAATCTTTCATCCCCTAAGCTATTGCCACTAACAGGATTACTGTTCCCCTCCCGCGCGCAGCCACTGGGAAAATCGACAAATGCGCATACTGCGGAAACCTTTGCCCATAATCGTAGGTTAGTAACCACATAAGCTGATTCGGCTGGAAATGTACGTTGAACCTCCTGTACTAAAAGAGGCTTGTTTTCTATCAATTTCTTTATTGCCTCACGTATATTAGCCCTGTTAGATATCGTATCATCATTTGTGCTCAGTAAGAGTTGTCTATAACCATTCTCTTGAGCTATCTCACTAAGCTTATCCAACAAGCCTTCTACAAATCTTCTTGCATTTACCTCATTGGCTAATGGAGTTTGCGGCTCAATACCACAGATAACCATGCTTTTTTCGCCTTCTATATTCAAGGTAAGAGTATGAATACATCCTACAATTTTGCCATTGCGTATTATCCTTATCGGAGTAAAATTATCATTAAGTAGTTCTTCCGGATGTTCTGAGGTACAATTTTCGCCAAAATAGCCAAAGAAATAATCAAGTTTTGTCTTCGCCGGTAAAAACTCAAGCTCAATAAAACCCTTACCTTCTTCGGTCTTTATCCTCTTTTTAATAATTCCCTGAACAATGTTTAAGCCGCTAGCATCATCAATAGCTTCCCTTAATGCTGGCTCTGCTTCCGGTTTTATCTCTGCGAGAATTTCCCTCAAGAGAAAAAGATTGGCGGGATTTAATGCCTGTTCAATATCCACCTTATCCAGACCAGCTTTAAGGTGCGGTTGTAAAATAAAGCTCAACATTATCATTTTATCTAACGCAGCTAAAAGCTGCTTTTTAGTAGGCTTATTTTGCGAATGAGCGGTCGCCTGAATGGCCATCTCTTTAAAAATAATAGCATAATCAATATTTCGCTTTGAGGCAGTTAAAACGGCAATAATAATCTCTTTTAATTGCATAACATCTATGTCTTTATTCTCCCTTAAAAGCTCTTTCTGGATGCGACAATCTTGTTTCAAAATCATAACAACACCATTTAAACCTACAGGCAGGGTATCAATAGAAGCTTTCAGATATGTTGTGTAGAAATTGCTTAAAATCTCTGCTAATAATTCTAAAGGTTTTTTATTAGAGATACCCTTAAGATACGCCAGCCTTTCTTTAATGAAGGCTTCTTCCTCAGTTGTCATTCCAGACAGAACCAATTCACCAGAAGCAGTGACAAGCTTAAAGGGGGTATTAAAATTGGGTTCGGGTATCTTTTGACCAGAGAACCTTGACATAGTCCAACGGTACGTTCTAACTTTAAGGTTAGTTGAACCAATCACTAACAAATCTATCTCTTCCATAATTTTATCTTCAAGGAGGCCTACCCGCGGCTCAACGCCCTTAACCAATAAAGAATAATATTCCTTGAAGTTTCTGATAAACTTAGCGCACTCTTCTCCTCTTAGCTCTCTAAAATACTTAAATATTCTGGGAAGGTATAAAGATATCTGTAATTGAGCAAAATATTCACTTATTGAATCCAGCATGGCAACGATGTTATGCTTAGCAAGCTTATTTAAGAATGGGCTATTATTGCTTATATTGGCTCCGGATTGATTGATGAATCGAATTAACTTGTCACAGATTATACCTTCTTTTATCTCATTAAAATTAAAACTACGGAACAACATCAAAGCTATGAATACTTGCGCAAATTCCTTCTTTTTAAGTTGGGTACGTTTCTCTATGCCCTCTATTATTTTGTCAATACCTTCTAATACCTGTGAAGTCTCAAACTGCCCTATCCTGGCTGAATCTACTAAAGCTTGACCAAGTGCAGCAAAGCTTATTGCTTTGTAAGAATTGAAGTTGTATTCTCTAAATACGCTAAAAAGCTTATCAACTACCTTATAAGCATTTTTAAGGTCTTCCAAAGTAAACAGAATTTGAACTAGGAGAATAAGATATTTAATAGTATGCCAATCATCCAGACTGCTATATACTGATTCTCTGGATGCTTCTTTAGCCATCTTTCTTGCTTGCTCCATATTTCCCAAAGCTATCTGAACTTGGATGCGGCTAAATATAAAGTATTTCTCCCGGTAATCCTGCACAAGGCGTGGCTGGCTAGCAGATGCCTTTTCAACTATTTCATTGGCTTCTTCTATCTTACCTGCGGTAATAAATGCTTTAACAATAGAAGCAAATATTTCAGGCTCGCCTTGAACAAAGAAGAAATTTTTACTAATTGCATCTTCGGTTATTTTTTTAGCTCCTACTGAATCACCTAGGGCTATCAAGACTGGGGTAAACGAGGAAAAAATTACTTGGGCATCCGAAAGAGAAATTTGTCCACCCCGAACTCCTTCTGCAATGCTAACTATCTGCGCGGATATTTTCTTAGCCTCTTCCAAATTGCCCAAAGCTATATGGTTTTGAACAAGTAAAATAAGGGCTTTTAGTTTAAGGTCGTAAATCGCACACTTATCGTTTGCATAGCTACTAACCTCTTCAGCTAATTTTTGTGCCTTTAGATTTCTTCCTAAGGCTATCAATAGCGGTATAATATAAACGTAAGCTTCTGCTCTTTTGTTTTCATACTCACTATAGTATTTGTTTTCTTCTATTACTCTTAGACACTCTTCGGCTATTTTTTGTGCCTCTTCTGGCTTTCCTAAGGCAATAAATAACTGCGCAATGGAGATAAAAGACTCTATTTCCGGATATCGATAGTCTGCTTCTCTTGCAATATCAAGCGCCTCAAGACAGATTAAATAAGCTGCTTGGATATTAGTTAACTCAGCATTCATCCTTTTTTTTAAGTCTCGGTTTATCTTCCGCTGCTCCTTATCCCGCGCGCCACCGATTCTTCTGCCTGACGAACCAAATCCTGGCCTAGAAGAATACCTCTGACGCAGGCGATGAATCCCTAATAAAGAAAGCGGATTAGAATCTTCATCCATTCTAAACGGCCCCGGCAGGAGCCTGCCATTTTCTAAGCGGTGAAAGCCGCGAACGGAGACATCTCTGCTTAATGCATCTGACTCTGTACAGCTAAAATGCTCATTTCCTAATAACGCAGCCCTTGGCAAAACTGATACCTCACTCCCAGTCAATGGTAATTTAACACCAATTTCAGAATCTCTTATTCCAAAACTGCTTGTAGCTACCTGAGAAACCCCATACTTTATTAATTTATATTCTTCTCCTTCAATAAATCTAATACCTTCTATGCGCCATCCACACTCACCCATATCTTTCATACTAAGCTTCTCTTGTTTTAAGGCATCAATTACAGAATATTCCGCAATATCTTTACTTGTAGTCCTTGCTTCCTCTAAAACTCTCCAAGGAGCTTGAACCCAAATATCTGCTTTGTCATAAGGCCTTGTATTAAACACAAAAACTGTCCAACTGTTATCCTCGGTTTTCCAACCAAAACTTATAAATCTGCTGCAATCAGCATTATCAAGAAATTCAGTATATTTTTCTTCCTCTGTATTAATCCCGCTAAAGAACTCCTCAATCAAAGAAGCCCACGGCGATTGCTCAATGGCATCTTTTAACCGATTAAAATCTGTCCTTATAAGAAATTCTTCATCGCTGACAAAAAAGTGCTTATCTTGGCCGCCAACCATAGGAATAACATGGCCCCAATGGCCTAACCATTCCCTTAAATCAACCATTACCGGAACACCTAAATGTGCCAATGTTATAAATAGCATACGAAAACCTCTTAGAGGCCCGCCTATCTCTTTAAGCGCAATCTCATCGAAATTAGAAGGGTAAACTAAAAGCAGCATTCCTTTAACCTTGGCTTGAACAGCAGACCAGACTGCTGTAGATAAACGGCCTAGTGGCATCCCTTGCCGCAAATTCTCACTATAATGGTTATACACATCTTCATAATAACTTACCTTAACCCCTAATGCGAATAACTCCCCCCTCTTGGCTTGATTATCAGAATACGACTCTGTGATAAAATCTAAATTCTTTCCTTGCTCGTGTGCATACCGCTGTGCTTCCCCTATAATTACCCCTAAAGGCTCGCCATTATTATAATAACCCAGCCTAACCTTCTCTTCTTCATTTAAGAAACTCCCGATATCCGCCTTTAAAAGAAGATGCCCTAAGTCGATACGTAACATATCTACTCCTGCATCAATATAGTATTTAGAGGAATTAGTATAATATTCCTGTACTTCTGGTAAGAATGGATTTAATAGAACCTGATCTACATTAAATGTGCCACCAAACCCGGGGATATGCCTTACCAGTATGACCCTCTCGACTCCTGCTTCATTAATTCTCCTAGCAGCGTATGGGCTGTTATTTTCAAGAAGACGCTGGATAAATTGTTTTTTACCATCTTCGGATAGCGATCTATAATGCCCTATATCACTAATTCCGGCTGCCCAATAATCTCCTATGTTTAATTCCCTGTAGAATGTCCATTTATAATTACTCTCATTAATGGCATCCGGAGCAAGCCAAGGAATAAAATCAACAATCACCCGGATGCCGAAACTATGGGCTACCCTAACAAACCTTTGGAATTCTTCTTCTACATTAGCGGAATCTGATAACTGCGGGTTTAACTTACGCATATCATATATAGAAAAAGGATTACCATACTCATCTCTAAGCAGAATGTCTCTGCCAGCCGTATCTTTTCTTACAACACTTTTTGTATTATAGCCATATGTTGCAATCGTAGGAATTTGGCCACGTGGAATAAAATGCCTTCCGTTTGTAGGCACTTGGTGTAATTCTTTAGAAATCTCACTCATCTGGTGCAAACCACCGTATGCGTACACATAACTGACTCCCTTTCTATCCAAAATAGGCAACAGTTGAATCGCCTTTTTAAGGCTACCCCTATAGGTTACTCTGCCGTCAATAACCTCGGCTCCTAAATCCATAAGGCTCATTGCTATAATAAGGCCTTTGAGCTTTCTATTTTCCTGCAAAGCCGCTATAATTTCCGGGCGTTTATTACCATATTCTCTATTTGTTAACCTAAACGCCTCATTATGAGCCTTTGTAAGAGGAAAACCTTTTGCAATTAGTCCTAATTCTGTATCTTCATGAAAGGAAATTATCGGTAGGGCAATTTGGAGCTTTTCTTCTTCAGAGAGCCCAGGAAGGGCTCCGGCTAACCTATCTTCGATAAAGTTATCTTCGGTTAATATTATCTTTAATTCATCTTCTGTTTGTATAGCAAATATTCCCGGAGGCGCGCGGCCGGCAAAAATCATCTTATAAAATTTAACTGGTTTACCTCTTGAATCTAAATCAATTTTGAGTTTATTAAATCTCTGAATAGGCTCAAGTGTAATTGTGCCATTGACAATTCCATCTCTATATTTTTCAATCTCCTGCGGCGTAAAATTACCAAAATAACCTATTGCGCGTTCTTCCGGCAGAAATAATTCTCGCAAGCTAACCTTTTTTGCTCTTAGATATTCTGGGGGAGCGCGGCTGGCAGGAATATTGAACCATTGAATTAAATCTATATCTATCTTGCCTGATGCGCTTATCGGCCATATAGGCAAATCCAAGAAACTTAAATCTTCCATATTAATCTCACCAAATAATTTTTTAAATTTCTCTTCTACATACCACCTAATCATTCTTTCTAAGCCAGTTAATTTTTTTCTTTTATCGGTTATGCCGGGCCTATATTTCATCCTCGCCCAACTCTTAGGGAGATCAATCCCCATTTCTTCACAATAACCCATAATTCTTCTTTTTAATTCACTTCTACGTATAGAATACAAACGCTCAAAAAGCGCATTCCTATCTTTTATTTCTCTTTCATCGTACTGACTACTCTCTCCCAGTAAATTATGATTCCTTGCCCAACGCTTATTTTTCATTCCGAATATTTCATCTGGCTTGTCTTCACTGCCTACTTCAAGTCTATAGTTTTGATATTCAACAAAAACCCTTCTTTGTTCATCAATATAGATCGAGACGGATGGATAATCTATATGGAGTGGCGTAAGGTGGCCCGGCCAGATATTACCAGATGTTTGCCAAGAAAGATTGTTGGGCAATGGCTGTAAATAAGTTTCAACCTCAGGCAATTCCACAGGCACAGCTTTGGCCCGGTCTGGAGCTTCTTTTGGCGAATTATCTTTTTCTTGTGCATTTTCTGGAGCTTTCAAAACAGCAATAACTTTATCAATCTCCCCAAACATCTCTTCCATCGTTAAAACGGGATCATAAGTAACAATACCTTCATCATCTACTCCTATCAAAATAGTAATCAACCTATCCAGCTCCTGCGAAACTTGTTTTCCCAAATAAATTGCCAGGATAAATCTTTGTTTTCTAAGGGTATGCCGGCCGGTAACTATTGAATATAACATTTCTCCTATTTGACTTCCGGGAAAAGATGGCCATATTACAAGATCGGTGGTAGCAAACTTAAAATCTATTAATTTAAATTCTCCATCCCAGGTCAACATACAATTTCCAGGTTTTATAGCATCAGGCAATAAGGTTCGAGAAAGATTAAAAGTATCCAATAACGCAACTGCTGCTATTTTAATAATTCTAAGGAGTTCAATTAATTGTTCATTTGTGTAATATTCTGATTCTCTTAAAGCAGCGCCGGTTTCTTCCAGAGAAAAACCTGCAACTCGTTCTAAAATAATGATCTCATCATCAAGATTCCAATCTATCAAACTAACAGCATAGGGATTAGCTTTATTTCTCTTAAGATAACATACTTCAAAAGCAGTAAAACTTTTTCTCCTACGCGCTCCTTTAAGCTCCGGCCTTGTTTCTTTAACAGCAACTTCCTTGCCTGTCTTTAAGTCCTTGGCAAGATAAACAATACTATTGGCTCCTTCCCCTAACCTAGCAAGCAATTTATAAGCCCGGCCCCTATGCCCATATACGATACGCTCTTCTTCAATCGCTACTGGGCCAGACCCCTTGGTTAATCGATATTGTTTCACTAATTCGGTAAGGGCGGGAAATAAATCCGGAGTTAAACCGGGGTTAGAATCTTCAGAAATAACATCTGCTTTGGGTAAAAGTAAACGCACTGAATCCTTTAATCCCGGAGGTAACAATACCAATAAGCCTGGCTCTAAAGCTACTGCTTTAGAGAAAACTATAACTGCTTCTTCAGTTTTCTCCATAGCAATATAGGTAAGCCCAAGCCTAAAATATGGCTCAGCATAATCTGGCCTTAAAGCAATTGCTTTTTCATAAGCTCCGATTGCTCCCATATAGTCGCCTAAACTTCTTAACAACTCTCCAAGATTATAATACGGATCAAAGAAAATCGGATTTACTGTACTGGCTTTTTGATATGCCTGCCTGGCTGCTTCGAAATTACCTAATTTAAACTGAGCAAAACCTATACTAAAATAAGTTTCGGCAAGAATATCATCCATAGATAGTACTTTTTCTAATATCCCTAAGGCATCACTAATTCTGCCTAGTTTAATATATGTAGCGCCAATATTGTTATAAATGCTGGGCGTTAAACCAAAACCATCTGCTATATGCAAATAAAAATAATAAACACTAAGCAATTCTTTATCATCTTTTAATCTATCTGGATCTAGTCTACCCTCCTTGACCGCCTCTTGAATCTCAATAACCCTTTCAGCTGAAATCCTGTATTTTGGCTTTAACACTAAATAATTCCCTTTTCGTTCATAGTAATAAGATAGGTCTATTTCTCTGATTACATTTAAACTAAAATCTGTAAACAAAACACGTTGATTATCCAATGCTATCAAAGTAAAAGCATGGTCAGGAGCCTTTGCCCCCTTTACATCTAATCTCAACATAACCAGCAATACATAAGTTAGCTGGGAGATAGCTGTACAAGATACAATTTCCTTCCTTAAGCTTTCTTTGGCTTCTAAAGAAATTTCTCCTTCATCTATAAGCTTAAAGATATCGACTCCCGATAACATATTCGTTAATAAGCCGATAAGATTACGGGGCGACTCGATATTACTATAGCCTTTTAACCAGGCTGAAGCCAGTAAGCGCCTGAGCGATTTTTTTAACTGCTTAATTCCTTTTACCGTTTGAAATCTCTTGCGAAAATAAATAAGATCTATCTCTGAAAAAATAATCTGGAATTCATCTATAATTGCAGGTATTAAATTTTCATTGTAACCTATACGCACAAGAACCTGCAAAAGCTCTATTTTATCCCTTATTGATTTATAATCTCTTACATCTGCTTGCATAACCATGGCTTCCTCGTGAGATCTACCTTCGCTTTCAGCATATTCATGGCGAGCAATTACAGAAAAAAGAATGGGTAACTGATCAGGAGTAAAGATTGCAGTAAATAATCTATATGCGCCTATTGATAAGTAAATCTCTAACGTATTTTCTTTTGTTCTGGCATATACAAATAAATCAGGCGTATTTTCCGGCTGCGTCGTTAACACATAAAATCTTACGCGTTTATTTTTTGACTGTTTAATAAAATCTTTCGGCTCATCAATGATGAGTTTATGTTCGCCAAGCTCAATGTCTGCCTCTATTGCCGTATTAGGCTTAAAACCTAAATTCCCAAAGAAACCTCCAGCAGTATCTGTGTATTCGGCTTTCCTTTTACTTAAAGCTTCCCGTATAGCATATGCTTCAACCGGGCTCAAGATATCAAGCATGCTAAGGGCCGCCTCAATATAGATGGTATTAGTCTTATCAGAGCTAAATATAACACGCATTAATTCCCTCTCGAAATCTCCGTAGCGCCTTTCAGCAAGTTCAATGGTATTGGCGTGATAATATTGGAGCGCCCTCTCCTTAAGCCTATCCGGTAACCCTGCAAACCAGTCTTTTTGGAGAATTCCTGCTAGTTGTTCTTGCCTTCTTCTTTCCTGCAATATAGTTTGGCTGTATTCAGAATTAATGACATCCAGAATATATAAAGCATCTATTGATACAAAATCATCTCCGCTAAATGCTAAACGCATTAACATATCTATCGCATCCTGAAATTCCTTAATTGTCTTTGCCTCTAAGTAGCGATTAAATCCAAAATTAATTAATGGGTGTTCTGAAACGCCCTCGCCTTTCTCTATATTTTCCAATACTCTTTTAATACTTTGCCCTTGCTCCGGGTCTAAAATAACCAAGGCATCAAAAAACCTGCCTGAAGTAAATGCAAGTCTTACCAAAACACTATAATTCCAATCTAAACCTTCCAAGCTAATATTGTGGGTATAAAAATCTAGGGCCTCTCTTGTGCCCCGCACAACATATGCCTGATACAATTGGGTATTGGGGCTATCTTCTTTAACCCGCCCTATTTCAATATCTCTTAATCCCCACATTTCGAATACCAGACCAATATTTAAAGAAAAATATATAAAGAGGGCTTGATGAATAGGTTCAAATTCTACCAGGTAATCAAAAATAGGCTGCTGCAAAATTCTGCGTATATCTAAATCTACTCTCTCCGGTGAAATTACACTTACTTTTTTAACCACCCCTTCCTTATCTAAAAGTAAAGTTAGTTGGCTTAATTCTTCTCGTGAATTATGATCAAAGGTGCTTACCAGTATGCGTAATCTCAAAGGAGCGCCAACGCTAACTGTCTTTAACCTCTCAAGCCTGGCTAGATGAAGAACAAATCTCCTTGCTTGAGAAAATAAAGGACCATCGGGATCCTTCCTAAGTAAACGAGCTATTTCACATTTAAGGATAAACCTGGAAACAAAGCCTAGCTGCTTATATATTGGCGATTGCGTTATTGACTCCCAAACGCTTAGAAACTTAATGAATTGCGGCCATCCCAACTCTTCTAAAAAACATGCTTGCTTAGGAGTAAGGCCTTTAACTACCATTACACTTGTAAAATCTTCGTAGGGATGTAAAGCATTTAAAATAGAGGTACCAACATAGCGTGTCCAAGGATTAGTATCGCCAAGATATGCCACCCACACATCAATCTCCCGGATAAGTGTTGATCTGACCGCCTTATCACCTATTTGCGCGATTGCTACCTTCAACACCTCTAACCGTTTCTGAATATCATTGCTTTTTAGAATCGCGATTATCTGTTGGATTTCTCCTCTTTCGGATACGCCAGTTGTTTGTGGGTTCTCTTGGAGTAATATCCCTGTAACATACCGAACTAAATCATCACATTCAAACGGTTTTAAGAGCACATACTCTATACCAAGTTCTTTTCTTAACTTTTCAGCACGCCTTTCATCAAATCCAGTCAATAGCATGACGGGAATACGCGATAATTTTCCAGAATGTATTTTTAATAATTCCATTAATTCTTTTGCGTTTGTACCATCAGTTATAATAAGTGCAAACCGGCCTTTGCCGTTTAGAAGTTTATTCAATGCATCCTGGCTATCCCTTGCTGTTACCACAGCATATTCATGTTCATCTAATACACAACTAACGCATGCAAGCACTCCAGTATCATGATCCAACACCAATATTTGTGAATAAAGATACTGCGTATTAGTCAACTGACCCAACTGTTCAATTGTGCCTTTTATTAATTCACCTAACAGGCCTTTAAATATTTTCCTGGATGATCCTTTGATGTATTTAATCCCATTTTTCTCTTGGTATTCACCAGAAAGGTAGTTCTCAGGATAAACAACTTGCTGCCCGGCGATTGCCTGTCTGTGGCCTAGAGACGGGCAGATGAATTCGTGATAAATATATTCTTGCCTGATTAATGAATTAGGATAATTCAAGATTTGGTTTGTTAAGACAAGGGTGGGAACGGGAAAAATGCGGTCAAATTCTTTCTTGCCTAAGAGTTTAATAAGTTTCCTTCTTACGGCAGGCGCATGCGAATAGAAACCTAAAACAAAATCATCTTTAGCCACGACAACCGCATCGGTAGCGATAATCCGCAAAGGCACATTGTCACCAACGGCTAGGCTCCCTCCTATCCTTGATTCTATTGCACTGATATCTTGTCTTAAGTTTTTGTTATCGGTTATATTTTTAAAGCCGCCTTGTTTTAACCTTTCAACTAATACTGCTAGTGCTTTATTGCCTCGGAGTATAGAACCGTTGTCAGAAGAACTTTCTAGAAGTCCATTTTCATGCCTTGCCTCAAAAACATAAATACATGGGAATATGATACATTTGCCATCCCGAAGCCAGCTTAAGATATGCTTGCCTACCACACCACGCATGATTAAAGCAATTTTTACTTTTAACTCACCAAACGAAGAAATCTTAGAATCTTTAAAAAACTTGACTATATGTCTGGTATAACGATCCTGGCTTTGAATAAGATATTGCTGTTCAATAGAGCTTAAGGGCCTCTTCAAATCAGTATGTAATAACCGGTAAGCAATATAATCAACCGGCTGGCCAAGTTCCGGGTCCATCGTTGTATCAATGATCGCAATAAGGCGACGATATCGCTGCAATCGACGTTGTTCTAATATAGCATGATGCATATCACCGCGTAAGACTACGATTATTGATCCGGGCATAAGTTGTGCACACTCTTCAATTTGTTTAACAACTTCTAAATCACGCAGCTCACAAGAGCTAGCTATAGAGCGGGCCTGGGCCTCTAGCGCTGACTCATACTCTTTCTGCTTGCCTTTAGCCATTTGTGCATCAAAATTGTATACATAACTTTTAGCCGCAGCCAACCATCCAGCAAATCCTACTCTTTCATTAATTATTGCAATTTCAGGATACTTATCAATAAAAGCCTGCAATCTTAAGAGGTACTGAGTAGACGGATCAGACATATCAACATCGACTGGTAGAATACGCCGTGCTGCCATAGGTACCAATTGTTCTGCTATTTTAAGAAACTCATTAAAAATTTCATCCGCAAGAGGCCCTCCATTAAGGATTTCTCCTCTAATCTTAGACAACATTCCATCATCTGATATAAACTCTTGCAGCATTAACAATATTGCCTCAGGATTACCTTCATCTTCAGAAATAACCACTACTTTACGATTCTGTATATTAGCAATTTTAATGATATTCGCTAATGCAGGTTCAATGGCATCAAAGCAATCTCTATAGACGTGAGGGAAAAATAAGCCAACAATATCAGTTGATTGTAAAGGTGCATCTTCTTGTATATTCGTTCGCCCCAATAAGAAATTTGCTAATGCTTCAGGTAAATAGGCTAATATTTGTTTACGTTTACCAGTAGTAGATGTAGATACTGCTAATCTAGACACTTCATCGCCTAAATCTCCACCATTTCGTGATCCTATTCCTTTCTTATCCAATTTCCTTTTTTTAACCGAAGAGTCCAATGCAAAAGATAAAGTTTGAGAATGGATATTACCATCAAAAGAAAAATTATTTACTAAAGTCGGAATGCTTGAAAAACATATAAGAGCAAAAATTATAAAAAGGTTAATCTTAACCGCTATAGGCGTAAAATCACTCTCACTGTCTTTTAAGCTTAACAATGGCTCAAATATTACAAGGGTTAAATTAGATAAGAGAATCCAAAAGAAGATAAAGAAAACTACTGGGGAGGAAACATTAGATAATACGAATAATGATATAACGCTTAAGCAAACATTAACTAGCCAGCCTTCTAATCTTAAAACCGGCGGGCCTCTTTCAGAAATAGAAATACCTTCCAATAAATCCTGAAGCTTAAATCCGTTTAGTTCATTCTTAAAAACTGCTCTTATCAAATGCGCCAATTCATGCGGCACAATTGCAGGAGCCAATGGCGCTCTTCTAGAATTATATTGCAAATATTTTGCCAACAAAGATGGCTGCCTATGCGTAGCTGCTTTTCTTTTTTCCATTGCCCGCCTGTAAACATCCAAGGCGTATCTTCTTTCCATTGCCAGAGCAGTAACTTTGGCGCTGGCTAAATAAGAATTACGCATAAGCTGCTTCCACTCTTGCACATTTTCATAGAACATCTTTGAAGCAATCTCTAATTTTCTTAGTATATCCGCTGGCGCCTTACGATAAAAAAGCGCATTATCAGCCACAACACCGTCTTGACCTAAGATTGTAGTATAGGTATCCAATAAAAACCCGCTTCCTTCCTGCGTTTCCTCATTATAATCTATAATCCATTCCACAGGTCCGGCTCCTCTTACAGCAGCATTCACGCCTCCGTTCCTACCTGTTCTCTGGTCAGAAGTACCACAGGCTTCTTCAAGAGGCCGGGGCATATTGATACAAATGTCTGCTCCGATTGCCTGCATTTTAAGCAGCCACGAGTCAGAATTAGGAACATAAACAAATTTACCCTGAAATTCCGGCATCTGCGCCCATCTTTTAAATTCATATACCCAAAATTCCATATACTCCGGGCCACCTACCACAATCTGCATACCTAAACCATTTACTATTTCTCTACCTGCAAAAATATAATCAAGAACTGATTCCGACAGATCCCGGTTAAAACCTCCCTCTAAAGTAGAGATATCTTTAAACCATAAAACCCGAAGCTCTTCTTTTGTAAATGTAACAGTAGGTTCTGCACAAGCAATATGAACTAAGTATCTAAGTATCGGATACTGACTCTTATAATCCACAATCCTTCTTACTATCCAAATTGTAGGTTTATTCGGGTCAAGCTTTACGCCAGTCCTGGCTTCAACTTCTTTAAAAGCCATGGCTTTGCCTCTTCCGTGAATATCCCAAAGTTTATCTACTCCGGGAACAATCCCCTTTGCTTCCATAGCTCTTAATTCATCATTCACCCAGCAATCTCCAGAGCCATTAAGGATGCCTATGACCTCTACTTTGAAATCACTACCATACATCTGCCTAAAAAGTTTCTCTGTCGCAATGGCGTGCTCATTACTTACGGCATTAATCACATCCGCAAGGTGGGTAGCGGCATAACAAAAATCAACCACACTTCCATCTCTTAAGAATCTAGAACGAAAATGCTCGGCTTCCGCTTCCGGAACGCCTATCTGATACATCATTCGATTAGGGTCTGTTCTTAGGGCTGCTGCAGAAAAAATCTCTAATCCCGCAGGAACAATAGTATGATTTGTATAAACAATCGCTGTCTTATCGAATAATTTATCCGACTTGACTAAAGCCGCTGCAACAACCGTGTGCGCCTCATTAAGATGTAATATATCCGGTATAATAACCAGCTCCTTTAAAAGTTGATAGGCAGCCTTGCCAAAAACTACTTCCTGAGTAAAACGATGCACTCTGTTTTCAGTATAAAGAATGTCAAAAACAGAAGACATCAAAATAAAAAGAGGAGTGCCGCCACGGTTAACCTGCCAGACTGTAACATCAATCAAAGAATTATTCCCGTGATTATACATATCATTTTCATCCCAAGCATGAACTTGAATTACTAAAGGAAAGCCGCCTTCACCATAAACCCGTTGCATAATGCCTTTATCGATAAGCTCCTGGTAATCGACATCAAAAGTTACTCCTCCTTTTACTATTTTAGAATAGCCTATTTGAATACCCCAGGCCTGAATACCTAACTTAGCTAAACCTTCTAATTTGTCACCAAAATAAGCTCCTAACCCTCCCCTGGTATTGGCATGTTGGGCATCATAACCCTCAAACTCGGGAATATTACCTTCTACGCAAAGAGTAACAAGTGTCTTATCTTCAAGCTCAGGAGTATTTTCTTTTAACCAGGAAATAGACTTAATCTTATTCCTTGTTTTTAACATGCTTTTTACTCTTAAACTTCTTAACTTTACGTATAACAGATAAAATATTATGAAAGAAGATAATATTCTCTGTATATATCTACCGGCGTATTTTACTAATCGCTCCAATAATGCAGGATCAATGGGAATAAAACTGCAATATAAAGTAGCGAAAGCAGCGACTGCTGTTTTCATTGGCATGGATAAATTATCAGAATCCGGCTGATCTAAACTACCGCCTGTATTTATTCCTCTTGATACTATCCTTCTTAATTGATGGACAAAGTTAAAAAGCGCCCTACTTTCTTGGTGAATATCATCCAAGGTTAAAGCCTGATCAGAAGATAAATTTTCCCCTTTATTACATAAAAGCTGTATATTACCTATAAGAATAGTCAGTGAATTATTAACTTCATGCCTGCCTAATCGCAACAATTGCTCGGCAAACTTCCCCATCATATCTTCGCCTTCACAACGCTCGCTTGCTTTTGGTAAAAAGATCCTAAATGTAGTTCCTATCCCTATTTCACTTTTTCGGACAATAATATCTCCTCCATGTAGCCTCAGGCTATTGCGCAGGGCACACAAACCTTCACCGGTCCTATTTATAGTACTATCGTCAATACTTCCGGTAACTATAAACCCTGAATCAAATATTCTTTCCCTGTACTCTTCAGGTATGCCTTTACCATTATCTTCAACCTCAATAACAATGCGTTTTTTATCATCTCTAATGCGTATTGCAACGTAAAGCTTTCTTGTCTTGTCCTGATATTTAACGGCATTGCGGATTAACTCAGAAAATATATGCTGAATAATATCAGGCACAACTTGGATAGTTAATAATTCTTTCGGGGCATCAATAGTAACTATATCCCCCCACCCTGATTCGCCTGTGATAACGGTAGAATGGATTAAATCTTGAAGGCCTATTTCTTCCACCTCAACAGTCCTTTCCAACCCTTCAAACAATCCAGCAATTACCATCTTTGTTCTATTAAATGCGCCATAAGCGGCAGTAAACCATAACTGTTCTCTCTCGGAAAATCCACTGTCAGCATTTTTAATCAATCTAAAATTTGTCTCTATAGTTTCTAGGCTATCTATAATGCGCCCTTTTATATTTTCTTGAAGCCTGACAAGCCAACTATCTAGGGGGTAAATATTTTTCACTTTAGCCTCTGTTATTGCTTTCAGAAAATAATCATAAGCTTCTTGAATGATATATTCATCAATGGTTAAATGTACCTGTTGCGGGCCTTCAGGATAATAGTAATGCAGAATTTCTTCGGAGAGGGTAAGTTTAATTAGAAGCCAAGGCGGCGAGCGGATAACTATTGCCCAAGAGAAGATAATTTTAAGTATTCCGTCTTCTTCTATTACTTCAGCTAATTTTTTGTTGGGTGTGTGGAGTCTAAATTCTACAGGGATTTCGCCAATAAAAGGAATACGAAAATTCAGTTGCCTTGCCATCTGTAATGCTTCCGGCAAATATTCGCCTAGAAAATCTTTAGTTCTCGAACCTGCTGCACCTTCTCCTTGAGTTACTACAAATGCCTTATTTTGAATATTAATCGTACCTGCAACTATACCTTGAGATTTTTCAATTGGGCTGAATTGGATATGGGATTCTACAATAAACCTGGATGTATTGCGTATCTGTTCTTGGATATGTATTCCGTTGAGGCCGCGTTTGACGCTTACATCAATATCCCCCCCCTGCGCGCGGCGGGAGGAGGGGAGTTGCGCCATCCGCTTACGAAGTTCTTCGATTTTTTGCTCAACTAATTGCTTATCAGAAGGCGCAAGATCAGTCCAAACCCCGTCTCTCATGCTAAAGGCGCCGAGTAAATCATTTATATCACTTGATTCAAACCATCGGCTACTGCTGGCTTCACTAGAGGAGCCCGAATAATAATCCAAATAATATTCAATCAAACCTCTAAGATCATTTTCAGGAAAGCGCACTTTCACAGAAAACTCATCGCCTTCCAAAGTTGTCCATTTTCTTCCTTCCAAGAATTTAATCGCTTCCTGCATTAAATCCTCGGTTATACCACTAACAGGCTCAATTGCCTCAAAGCGCAATATGTCTTTAAGTTCTTCATAACGCTGGATCGCCTGGGATTCGGAGATAATCTCCCAAGTGATACCGTAAACATCATTGTTCCCTCTGAATCTATACGTACCAATCCCTCTTCTAATAGCTAGTTTCCATCCTTCGTCAGAAAGCACAATCACCAGATGTCCATTAGCCGAAAAACCAATATCCTGCACAATATTAGGAAGACCTAATTCTTCAGGAATAAAGATCTCTTCCTCGCCCCAGCGCCCTCTTACCCCTACGCCTTTAATATTACCTGTCTGTTCATTATATGAAATATAAACGGTACCCTCAATTAATCTAATACTCATTGTCCGATTATACAGACCTACTTCTTGTATTATTAAGCCTAGAGTTGACGCTTCTCTACTCAAGAAGTTAAGCAAATATTCAGATAATTCCTTAATTGTCCGTGGCACCAAGCGCCAGGCTTGAGGTTGAAACATCTGTTCTGGTTCTCCTGCATACTCATCAACCAAGGCAACATCATACTCTTCCCTCTTTAATCTGGTATCTTGGAGTATGAAGTTGAGTAAAGCTTCTTGGTTCTCTGGGGCAAGGATGGTTTCCTTGGTGTATTGGTCTAAGAAGTTAAGGATTGGCAGGAAGCGGGCATGGTTTGGTGCTTTGTTCTCTAGGGTATCTAAGGTTTGTAGCGCTTGTCTGAGTAAAGATTGCTCTTCTTTAGTTAAGCTGTAGTAAGCTTCTGCTTCTCCTTTTAAGAATGCAGCTAGTTCTGAGTTAATGTTACAGTAGGTGGTTTGGGTAGATTCCTCTAGGAGATGAGCTGCTTCATGTTTGAGTAAAAGATATAAAATTAGGGCAACCTGTTCAGGAGTAAGCTGAGTAAAGAGCTTTTTGAGGGGCTCATCGATACAGAAGAGGAACTTACCTTCCTCTATTATGTTCGAGATGATGGCTGCGGCTGAAGGCATGGAGATACTTGTTGCCCAGAAGAAGTCAAAGCTTTCTGATTCAGGGTTAAAGGTTTTTGCATGGATTAATTGGTAGGCTTTAGGATCATTACCTCTTAACCTGGCTAAGGCTGGTGCAAACAAGGCTGGATCAACTTCCTCTGTAATCTGCGGGTCTAGGCTCCAAGCTAAGGCTTCAGGCTCAAGCTTAAGGCCTAGGCGGGAGGAGGTGGGTTGGGATTTATTAAACTCTGACTCGGAAATAATCCGCCACTTCGCCTTTTTATCCGGGGTCTCGCCGCTTAGAAATTCTCGCTCATCAGGCCAGGCTTGAAAACTTCCTACTACCTCGTCTCTCAACACAATTAAAGTAAAATTCTCTCCCCTTTGTGCTCGCCACTCCGTAAGCGTAACTAAGAGCTCCATAAGGTGGTCTTTCTCGTTAATAAAATGCTCCTCTTGGGCAAATCGTTTGATAAATTCTTCTAAGGCTTCAATTGGGTCTCTAAAACCAGTGGATATCTCCACTTTTGTCAATATGGACCTATAAGTAAGTACTGTCCAATCGAACCCAATAGGATCATTTTTCGGCCGCCGACAGAATATAATGTTTCCTCCTAACAGTAATACTCTTTCCAATAGCTTCTTTAAATCATGCATTGCAGGAAACGCAGCCCCTTGCCCTTGCGCTAGCCGCTGGCGTAACTCAGAGATTTTCGCTTCTACTAATTGTTTATCATGGCCTGAGAGTCCGAAGGTAATCACCATCGGCTTTGGGCCGCAAAAAGATAAGAGTAATTCAATTATATCAGTAAACCTTCCCATCTCATTAATCAAAGTTGTGCCATCATAATAATAAACGTAATAATGCCCTTGCTGATAAACTACTCTTACATTAAATTGCTGGCCTGTCACACTTACCCATTGCCTTCCTGATAAGAAGGCATTCACTTCTTCGAGGAAGCCGTGGGTTAGCCACCAGGCTTGGGCCAATACGATTATTTCGTATAAAGATTCGGCGATATGCTGCCAAGAAGATGTAGCTGCGTTTGGAGAATTGTTAAAGTTACTAAAGGCTGAAAATAAGTTTTGGATTCCATTTATAAAGAGGCCTCTTAATTCGGAAGGGGGATTATCGGCTCTGATATCTGTTATATGGCTACTCTTTGCGGTACTACTATGCGCTAAGATATTATTGGCTTCCTCAATAATCCTATCCTGGTTATTGTCTAAGCCGGCTATTTTGCTTCTTACCTCATCAATAATGGGATGGAATTGAGGTAGCTTTAAAATTTCTTTTTTAACCCAGTCGGATAATGGGTAACTGCTTATAGTATCAACTATCCCGGCTTGGGCGAGAAGCCATTGAGAACTATCTAATAAAGTTATTGTTTTATCATCTTTAGCCGCAGCGATAATCTCCCAGAGTATGGCAGTGCGATCATCACTGCCTGTAAGTATTCTTGTGCCATCAGGGCTAAAGGCGACGGATCTAATAGGGGCAGTATGCCCTGTTAAGGTTCTGAGGCATTCACCGGTTTGCGCATCCCAGAGTATGGCAGTGCGATCATCGCTGCCTGTAAGTATTCTTGTGCCATCAGGGCTAAAGGCGACGGAGGTAACAAAAGAAGTATGTCCTGTCAAGGTTCTGAGGCATTCACCGGTTTGCGCATCCCAGAGTATGGCAGTGCGATCATCGCTGCCTGTAAGTATTCTTGTGCCATCAGGACTAAAGGCGACGGAGGTAATAGGGTCAGTATGCCCTGTTAGAATGGCTGTTTGCAAGATTAGTTTAATTTTTGCCGGGTTAACCTCCGAAGATGTTATTAATCGTGCCTCTACTGTTTGTTTATCATACTCCTGCCTCTTTAATCTGGTATCTTGGAGTATGAAGTTGAGTAAAGCTTCTTGGTTCTCTGGGGCAAGGATGGTTTCCTTGGTGTATTGGTCTAAGAAGTTAAGGATTGGCAGGAAGCGGGCATGGTTTGGT